>CAJGCY010000065.1 GCA_904501955.1 uncultured Akkermansia sp.
CGCATTTGTTTTTGTGGCCTTTTCCCGGGGTTTGGGGCTTCGAGTCTTCGCTTTCTACGCCCTCACAGGCCGCCCCTTACGGGGCTCCCGTCTTCGCGTCTCGCTTCGCTCGCTTGCTACGCCGTGGCAGGCCACCGCCGGGCTATTTTATACCGCCCCTCCGGGGCTCAAAATTCCGCTCGCCTGTGGCTCGCAATCGCCCCTCCAAATTTTGATTTATCGAACGGTTTGGCATCAACTGAAAATTTAAACCGCGCGTTCGGACTTCCTTGCCCTGATAACACTGCCCCCGCCGGCACGGGGGTGCGGGCGGGGGGCGGGGAAATCGCTGTGTGTGCTTTTAGGTATTGCGCACGCGTGAGCGCGGGGAGAGGACGATGGGTACACCGGCAGCCTTGATGCGGGAGCGAATGGTGTTGCGCAGGTAGGCGGCGTAGCTGTCCGTGAGCAGGCGCTTGTCATTCACAAAGAGCACATAGGTGGGCACGGGGATGGTGGTGTACTTCTCGTTAATCGCCGTGGTGGCGTAGAAGAGCTTGAGGCGCTTCTTGAGCACGCGGTGCTGCCCGGGCGGGTTCATCTCCATAGCGCGCTGCAGCAGGCGGTTGAGCTCGCCGGTGCCGGGCATGTTCAGCGCCTCGGAGCGCACGCGCGCGATGGATTTGAAGATGGAGGGCATGCCCTCCCCGAGCTTCGCGGAGACAATGGCGATGGGCGCGTAATCCAAGAAGAAGAGGTTCTCTTTGATGTGCTCCTTCACGGCATCCTTGCGGGCGGAGAGGGGGGCATCCGGGCAGTAGAGGTCGAACTTGTTGACGATGATGATGCAGGGCTTGCTCTCCTTCGCGATGATGGAGCCAATGCGGCGGTCCTGCTGGGTGACGCCGGCGGACATGTCGATGACGAGCAGGCAGATGTCCGAGCGGCGGATGGCTTTCTCACTGCGCATGGCGGAGAACACCTCCACCGAGGTGTCGCGCTTGGAGCGCGGGCGCATGCCGGCGGTGTCGATGAGCACGTAGGGCTGGTCCTCGCGCGTGTAGGGAATGTCGATGGCGTCGCGAGTGGTGCCTGCTACGTCGGACACGATGGTGCGCTTGTCATTCAAAATGGCATTCACCAGTGAAGATTTGCCGGCATTCGGGCGGCCGACGATGGCCACGCGGATGGGGGAGTCGGCGGTGACCTCCTCGCGGTCCGGCTCATCCTCCGGGGTGGCGGAGGGGTCCGCCTCTGCCTGCACGGGGGTGGCGCCCAGCGCCTTGAGCTGGCGGTTGAGCTTGTCCGCCAGCGTGGCAAAGCCACGGCCATGCGCGGCGGAGGTAAACACGTAGTCAGAGAACCCGAGCTCCGCGAACTCGCCGAGGTTGAGCTCCTGCTTCTCCGTGTCCGCCTTGTTCAGCACGAGCAGCACGGGTACCTCGCTCTTGTGCAGGCGGGTGGCGATGGTCTTGTCGATGGGGGTGAGGTGGTCTCGGCAGTCGCAGACGAACATGATGTAGTCCGCCGCTGCCAGGGCGATGTCCGCCTCACGCTGCACCTGGGTGGCAAAGCCGTCATCCAGCGTGGAGCCGATGCCGCCGGTGTCCACCACCAGCGCATCATAATCCGTGATGCGGCAGGGGGCGCTCAGGCGGTCACGGGTGACACCCGGTTGGTCATGCACGATGGCGATGCGGCGCGCTACCATGCGGTTGAAGATGGCGGATTTGCCTACATTCGGTCGCCCGACGATGGCAATGGTGGGAGATGACATGAAGTAAAATAGATATGTTGATGTTGAATGATGAGGAGGCAGCGCCTGAATCAGCGGTCGGTAATGGGGCGGTAATTATCCGTGCTGCCGGGCTTGGGCTGCTTCGCCGGTACAAGGCCGATGGGGCGAATGCCCTTGCCGGTGGTCACCAGCTCCACCGGGCCACCGGTGCGTTGGAATACCTGGTAGCTCTTACGTGCGCCGTCCGCACCCATCACGGAGTAGGTGAAGTAGGTGGGGGTGGACTGGCAGAGCACGTGGAGGTTCTGCCCGCGGTCCATCATAATGCGCGGGTTCATGAAGTTGAGGTATTGCCCCATGTAGCAGGCGCCTACCACGGCACCGGAGTCCGCGTTCACCACTTGCCCGAAGAGGCAATCCTTATCGCCCGCACGCATCATCTTGACGTGCATCTTCAGGCGGCGCCCTCGGTTCTGGATGTCGAAGGTTTTCACCGTGCCACCGTTGGAGAGGGTGAAGGTGGCGCGGGGGGAGCTATAGGTGGTCTGCATGTCCGGCATGCGTACGGTGCCGACAATGCGGTACACGCCGTCTTTGTTGAAGTGGAAGAAGGGGCGCAGGTTCACCACTACCTTTTTGGCGGAGCCGGCGTTGATGACGGTTTTGGAGAAGACGGGCACCACCTTGGGCGGCAGGGGCTGTGAGGAGCCGCTGCGCGTCACGGTGAAGTGCAGCCAGGGGCGGTCCGGGGTGTTGTCCAGCACGAGCACGGTGTCCGTGTTGTTGGAGATTTTGAGCTCCAGCTGCACGTTTTCACCGACGAGGAACTGGCCGCGCACGGGGGTAACGCGCACATCCACCTGGGCGGAGGCTTGGCCTGCCAGCATGAGGCAGAAGATGGCGACGATGAGTGTGATGATGTTTTTCATAAAACGGAGTGTAGGTTAAGGGGGGTGTTTAAGATTCAGGTGTTGCTGCCGGGTACACCAAACGTGCCCCGTACAGGTGTGACTTGGTGGCGCGGTCCGCCTCCAGCACAGGCGGGCCGGCGGGGGAGAGCAAGATGTAGCCCTCCGCAAACAGGGTGGTGGCATTGCGCTTGCCGGTGGTCCACTCATGCTGAGTGCCGGTAGCGCCACCCTCACGGTGTGCTGCTTGCAGTAGCTCTGCTCCGGGCAACTTGGCCTTGTAGTAGCGGGCGCATACCAGCGCATTCCAATAGCTCAGCCCACGCACGGGGGAGTCCTCGGTGAGCAACTCACCGCGGTATTTTACACCGCTGCGGGTGGCCTTGAGTTGCTGCTCCCATTCAAACGGCGTGTGGTTGGTGCAGTTTTGCGGTACGTCTTTGTTGAGCTGGCGGCGGCGTTCTTTGGGGATGCGGTCCGGGTTGTTCATGGCCTCCAAGAACTCCTTGTACTCGCGGATGCTCACCGGCTGCGCCGCCACTCGCACCGCGCTGTTGCCACTGCGGCAGTGTATGTAGGTGCCGTCATTCGGCGGCAGCGGGGGTACCTCATCCGGGGCGCTCAGGCAGCCTGCTATGCCGCAAATCACGGTGGTCAGGGCAGCTGCCGCCCCCATCCAAATGTAGCGCTGCATTCTGCGGCGTTCGCGCTTGCTTTCGCGCACAATGGCGCCGCGCGTCTTGGTGCGCATGCCGCTCACGTGCTCTGCGCGCAGTTGGGGGGTAAGTTGCTCGCAGATGGTGGTGGCAGTGGTGGATATGCCCTCCCAGTCCAAGCGCTGGCCTTCGTAGCCCTCCGCAATCCAGCTGACCAAGGTGGCCACGCGGCTTTGGCCGGGCACGCCGTTTTGCGGCAGCACGGGTTTGAGTGCAGCGGCCAAGCCATCCATTTGTTTGGCGGTGAGCTCGGCACTGTGCTCACCTGCCAGCACGGGGGAGAGGAAGCTGACCTCCTCTTTGCCACTCATGAAGATGCTGTCTGCAGAGAGGGGACCTGCTGCCACATTTTGCTCCGCCGCGTTGCGGTACAAATCCACCGCAGCCTGTATGACGGCGCACACCTGCATGGGGCTCAGGCTGCGCTTCTCTTGCGCCAGTTTGGTGAGGTTGAACCCATCCGGCCGCTCCAGGGTGACGTACCAAATCTCATCCGACACCATGGACTCGAACACCTGGCTCACGTGCGGCAGGTGCACCGCTACGCGTGCGCGCACGTTGGAGAGGAAGCTCTCCACCTCCGTCGCGCTGCATCCTTCAGAGTTGAGCACCTCCACCAGCACACCGCGCTCTACATGGCTTTGGGTCGCCAAGTACAGGGTAGTGGTGGCATTGCGCCCAATCTCGCGCGTAAGGGTGTACACCCCCAAGCGGGTGGGCAGATGCTGGAAATCAGGTTTTGCCATGTTGTGTGCTTTGTGGTTCGGGGTGAGGTGTTATTCGGAGGGGTCCAGCTCTTCAATGAACTTTGAGAAGGGCGTGACGGGGTCGCCGTTTTCGTCCGTTTCAGGCGTTGTGGTGTCATCCGTCGCTTCCACCGGTGTGTCCGCGGGGGTGTCCGTATCATCCGCCACGGGGGTGGCTGTTTCGTACTCGGTGTCATCCATGGGGGCAAGGCCATCATCCGGCAGCAGGGCGGCGGCGGGTGCGGAGGTCTTGCGGGTTGCCTCACGTGCGGTGAGTATTTGCTCATGCAAGATGAGGGCGCTGGGGTTGCTGATGCAGTCTATGGGCTCGCCCTTGTACATGAACTTGGCGGTGAAGCCGTAGTAGGTCATCTCACCGTAGGCGTCTTTCTCCTCGCGGGAGAGCGGTGGCAGGTTGAAGGTGACGAGTATGTTCTCCTCGTTGTCGCTCCAGTCTTGTTTCTCATTCTCCCACATCACGGTGGGGTCTATGGGCGAGAAGCGAATCTTGCGCTCATTCACCAGCACGAAGAATTGGATGTGGATGTAGATATCCTGCGGGGAGAGCTCCGTCTCCGGTGCCACGAGGATGGGTATGCGCATGCTCACGCGCTCACCCACCTCCGGGTCCGTGGTGTGGCTATGCGTGTAAGGCCCGAAGGAGAGCTTGCCGCGCAGGTCGGAGGGCTGGTCAAAGCCGTAGGTCAGGCGGCGTGAGGCGCGCTCAAAGTATTTGCCTGCCTTGCTGCGCATGTTGAACACCTTCGTGTAGTACTCACGCGCCTTGGCGGGGTTCATCAACTTATCGAACGCCATGCCGTAGTAGTACAGCAGGGCGGGGTGGTCATCTTTCAGCAGGCTTGCTTCCTCGAAGTGCAATATGCAGTTGCGCACATCTCCCGCCACCAGGGCGGCTATGCCTGCGCGTATCAGGCGGTCCAGCTCTTCCGCATCCTCCTCGCTCAGCGCACTGCTTTCTGCACCGTCCGCCGCAGGGGCGGTGTCGCTGCCGGCCTCCGTCGGCTCCGGGGTGGCAGGGGTGCCGGCCTCCGCTCCGGGGGTGCTCACTACATCTCCGGTCTCATCATACACCAGTGAGCCTACATCCGCCGGTCGCAGCGGGGGCGGTGCGTTGTGATCCGTTACCGTGTCTTGCCGGGGGGAGGGCTCATTCGTGGGCGCAGCGCCTATGCCGGCGGACCCGGAGTACATGGAGCCCGCGAAGCCCACGGCTTGATCCAGCGCTTTCTCCAGCTGGTCAGCGCGGCGGGTGGCCTCCAGGCTTTGTTGGCGGGCGGTGTCCAGCTCGCGGCGCAGGGCTTCCACCTCAGGCGGTGGGGCAAGGGAGTACAAGCGCTGCACCAAGCCCACGCTCAGCGTGCCGAGCTCTGCCGTGATGACACCCAGCAGGGCAACAAGCACGAACCGGCGGGAGCACAATGCCCTCGCCGTGCGTGCCACAAAGCCCTGCTGCTTGCCTTGCGCTTGCTCAGGCTCCTGTTGCGGAGTCTTTGCTGTCTGTTGCTTCGTACTCAACGATGTCTCCTTTGTAAAGGGCGAGCACGGCCTGCATGAAGGCCTCCGCAGGCTCGCCTTTTTCCTTGTTAAAACCGCCGTAGGTCATGCCGTCCACCTTTATCTTTTTTCCTTTCACGGTGAAATAGGCCACGCCCTTGAATCCGGTGCCCCACTGGCGGAGGTCCACCAGCTCTATGTCCGCCACGCGGAACTTCTCACCGGCGGCCGTCACCTCATCCCCACGCAGGGCAAGCTCGCGATTCTTAGTGCGCACCACGTAGTAAAGCCCCAGTGCCACCAGCAGCAGCCCCAAGCAGCCCATGATGCACTGCTCGCGCATGGCGCCCTCATCATACGGGTGCTCGCCGGGTTTGATGGGCAGCTGCCTGCGCTCCGTGTATTTTTGCCAGCAGTCCGCCCAGTTCTTCATTTGAGCCAAGTCCAGCACCTCCGGCGGGCAGGCCACAGTTGCCTCCGTGTTCTCAGGCAGCGGGTAGAGCTTGTCGCCCAGCTTCATGGCAGGCTTCCCTTCCGCATCTTGCTCTGCCTGCAGCAGCGGTTGCTTCTCCAAGCGGCTGCGCCACACCGCGGCGTCCGTCTCTTTATTCGCCAGCGCTCCCAAGTCCGCAAAGGCCTTGTAGCTGCAGATAACTTCGTTCTTCTCCCGGTACCCTATCATCCCATCATAGAAAAACCACAGGGCAAACCCGAAACAAGCCACCAGCACGATACCGAATCTCACGAAGGTATCCGCCGTTGCTTTACAAATGATATCTTTTTGGCTCATGTGCCTATACTTTAGCATATTTTACCCCGCATAGCCAACAAAAAATGCTGCTCCCTCCGCTGATGGCGGAAATTTCTATTCCCCTCCCATCTGCTTTCCTCCCGATTAACCCGAGTTTGCGAGCGGAATTCAGAGCCCCGTCAGGGGCGAAAGACAGTAGCCGCGTTACCACCGGTGGCCCTGAGCGATAAATCGGAAGTTGAAGGGGCGGATGATGGGGGAATTTTTGCGAGCGTAAGCGAGCCTAGATTTGAGCCCCGGAGGGGCGCTATAAAATAGCCCGGCGGTGGAGCCCCGTAAGGGGCGGAACCCCGGGAACCGGCCACAAATATAAATGCGAACCCCGGAGGGGTGGCATAAAGCGAGGCACAAAATACGGCATTGTTTCAAAATGCCGTTAACATTATAAAACACGCTCCCACAACGGCTCGGAGCTCCGCTTCGCTACGGTCCTCGCCATTATATGTCGGCCTACGCTGCGTCGCTTCGCTCCGTCGCTCCGGGCTCAATTTTCTTTTTTTTACGCTACCCCGGGGTTCCGCGGCTTCGCCGCTCCACCGCCGGGCTATTTTATACCGCCCCTCCGGGGCTCTGAATTCCGCTCGCTTGCGCTCGCAAATTATTCAACAAATCACCCCTTCAACTTCCGATTTATCGAGCCGGGTGCAATCAATTAAAAATGTAAACCGAGCTATTCGGTAAAAACGCTTGCAATGCGGCTGTGTTTACCGACAAAACGACGGTTTCCGCATGGGGAAACCGTCGTTTTGTGAATTTTCTTCTTGCGCGCGCGAGGATTATTGCTTATCGTCTGCGTTTTCTTCGGCATCGTCTTCCTCCTCATCCTTCACCTCGATGATGCGGCGCATGCGGCGGGTGAGGAAGGGGCGCAGGAGTAAGCCGTACAGCAGGTAGCAGAGGAAGATGATGGCAGGCGCAATCCACGGCAGGCAGATGAAGGCGCAAATGGCCGCAGCTACCAAGAGGATGGCGGTGATGGTGCCCTTCTTCTCGAAGTTCACGTGCTTGAAGCTCGGGTAAATCACACGGCTCATCATGAGCAGTGAGACCACCGCCATGGTGCCACCCATCACATACTGCCAAGGCTGGGCAATCACCAAGTTGTGGTGCGTGGTCACGTCAATCACCAAGTACATGGTGCTCACCACGGCACCGGCTGCCATGGGCACGGGCAGCCCCACGAAGTCCATGCTCTGGTTGGGCTTCTTGGGCTCCGCCGCCATGCAGTTGAAGCGTGCCAAGCGAAGCGAGGCGCACAGCAGGTACAGCACCGCTATGCCCATGCCGAAGGCATCCGGCAGGTCGAACAGCACGGCTCGCGCCAGCAGCATCGCCGGGGCAATGCCGAAGGATACCACGTCCGCAATGGAGTCGAACTCGCGGCCGAAGGGACCATCCGCCTTGCACATGCGGGCTACGCGGCCATCCAGCAGGTCAAAAATGCACGCGGCAAAGATGAGGTAGGTGGCCTGCTGGTAGTAGTTGAACGCCTCCGCCGTGCCATCATCAAAGTTCATCCCCTTGAAGATGGTGAGGATGGCGAAGAAACCGCACAGCAGGTTGCCTGCCGTGAGCATGTTCGGCAGAATCGGAATCTTGGGTTCATCCGGGTATACCGGGGGCTGGTGCTTGGACATAAGTGTGTGAAGTGCTATGGTTAGTGTTTGGTTTAGGAAAGCGCTTGCGTTGCCTGTGCTACGAGCTCGGCAGCAGCCTCCAGGTTCTTACCGGAGCCGCGTGCCATGTCCGCCTTGCCGCCGCCCTTACCGCCCACGATGGGGGCGAGGTTGCGGATGAGGTCGCCGGCTTTCAGCCCGGCTGCCTGTGCAGCCTCACCGCAGTAGGCGCCGAGGCTCAGGGAGCTGCCGTCGTTCACGATGAGGAAGGCTGCCCCGGCAAAGTGGCGCTTGCGCAGGCCGTTGAAGAGCTCTGTGAGCAGGTCGTTGCCGCCCTCTGCCTCCAGCACCAGGTTAGCCTCCGTGAGCTTCTCGCTCAGCAGGGCATCCGCCATGGTGGCGGCTGCGGCGCTCATGGCCTTCTTCACGCGCTTGTCTGCCTCCAGCGCAGCCTCTTTCAGCGTGTCGCAGTAGGCGTAGAACTCATCGAGCAGGGCGTTCACCACGCGGATGTCGCGTGCCTGCACGGCTTTCTCCGCGGGGTGTGAATCACTCGTCGGCACGGGGATGGTGGGCTGGCCGAGCTTCTCGAGCTTGCCGTTGGCGAGGGAGAGCTTCTCGAGCATCTCCTTGCACTCCGGCATGCGGGCGGCAATGGCGTCCTTCACCGCGGCATAACCGGCGGCACCCACGGCAGCCTCAATACGGCGCACGCCGCTGGCAATGGCGCCCTCGCTCTTAATCTTGAAGAAGCCTACCTTGCCGGTGGAGGCAGCGTGCGTACCGCCGCACAGCTCCATGGAAACGCCGTTGAAGGCGTCTTCCTCACCGCCCACCTGTACCAAGCGCACAACGTCGCCGTACTTGTCGCCGAAGAACTGGCAAATCTCGGGGTGCTTCTTAATTTCGGTCATGGGGTACTCCTTGGCCACCACGGGCAGGTCTTCCTCCACCCACTGGTTCACCAGCTCCTCCACGCGGCGCAGGTCCTCCTTGGAGATGGCGGCGCTGTTCACGTCGAATCGCAGGCGGTCGGCATCCACCAAGGAACCCTGCTGGGCGATGTCCTCGCTCACCAGCGTGCGCAGTGCCTTGTGCAGCAAGTGCGTGGCGCTGTGGTGTGCCTCCAGCGCGCGGCGGCGCTCGGTGTCCAGCACCAGCTCCACGGTGTCACCCACGGCGGGGGCTACGCCATCCGCCACGGAAATCAAGTGAGCGCGTGCCTGCCCAATCTGCTGCACGCCGAGCACGGGGGCGCTGTCGCCTCCCAGGGAAAGGCTGCCGCCATCACTCAGCTGGCCACCCATCTCAGCGTAGAAGGGGGTCTTGTCCGTGATGACGAAGAGCATGCCCTCCGCCTCGTGCACCTCGGTGACGGTGGCGGTGGTGGTGTCCTCCGTGTAGCCGGTGAACTCCGTCACCTGCTCGGTCTTGAGGTCCAGAGCGCGCACCACCTGCTTCTTCTGGGCGGCTTTGGCGCGCTGGCGCTGCTCTTCCATCAGCTCCTCAAAGCGCTCCGTATCCACCGTCAGGCCGCGCTCGCGAGCCATCAGGGCGGTCAGGTCAATGGGGAAGCCGTAGGTGTCATAAAGCTTGAAGGCGAAATCGCCGGATACCTTGCCGGTGGCTGCCACCTCTTTGTCGAAGAGGTCCAAGCCGCGGTCCAGCGTCTCGTTGAAGCTGGTCTCCTCACGCAGCAGCACCTCTTTGATGGTGGCGGCGCGCCCCACAATCTCCGGGAATACGCGGCCCATCTCCGCGGCAAGCGTGTCCACCAGCTGTGAGAGGAAGGGCTTCTCCAGCCCCAGGGTGCGGCCGTAGCGCACGGCTCGGCGTAGAATGCGGCGCAGCACATAGTTGCGGCCGTTGTTGCCGGGCAAAATACCGTCTGCAATGGAGAAGCTCAGCGTGCGGATGTGGTCCGCAATCACGCGGAAAGCCACGCTCTCTTTGAGCACCTCCTTGTTCTCCTCCGTGGCGTCCTGCGGGTAAATGTCCACATACTTATGCCCGGAAATCTCCTCAATCTTGCTGAAGATGGGGCGGAACACGTCCGTGCTGTAGTTCGATACGCGGCGGGAGAAATCCGTGAAGCCGTTCGTGCACTGCATCATGGCGCAAGCGCGCTCAAAGCCCATGCCCGTGTCCACATGGCAGGCGGGCAGGTTGCGGAAGGTACCGTCGCTCTCCGCATTGTACTGAATGAACACGAGGTTCCAAATCTCAATGCACTTGTCGCTGTCCTTGTTCACCAAGCTACCCTCGGTCTTGCCCTCGGGCGTCAGATCCACGTGCAGCTCAGAGCAGGGACCGCAGGGACCGGTCTCGCCCATCATCCAGAAGTTGTCCTTCACGCCGCCGTTCACAATGTGCACCTTCGGGTCCAGCCCTTTTGCCTCGAACAGCGGTGCCCAGGTGTCGTATGCCTCTTGGTCGAACTCGCCGGGGTCACCCTTCGCCTTGTCCGGGCAGTACACCGTGGCGTATAAACGCTCTGCCGGGAAGCCCCAGCGCTCCACCACCAGCTCCCATGCCCAGGCAATGGCTTCTTTCTTGAAGTAGTCGCCGAAGGACCAGTTGCCCAACATCTCGAACATGGTGTGGTGGTAGCTGTCCTGCCCTACATCCTCCAAGTCATTGTGCTTGCCGCCCGCGCGAATGCACTTCTGCGTGTCCGTTGCGCGTGCAGGCTTCCACGGCGGCGTCCATACCCCCAAAAAGTACGGTACAAACTGGTTCATGCCGGCATTGGTGAACAGCAAACCCGGGCTCTGCGGCATCAGGGAGGCGGAGGGCACTACGGCATGCTGCTTCTCTCGGAAAAAGTCCAGGAAGCTCTGGCGAATCTGCGCTGCGGTCATCATAATCGTCTTGTCTCGTGTTGTTGCAGAAAATCTTGTACCCCCACAGATTAGCACTCTTCCGCCCCCATGTAAAGCAAATTTACCGCGCGTATAAGTCAATTCACTCCCCTCGTACCTAAAATTCTGCCTCCCTTCTCCCGGCTTTTGGCTCTTGCTCCCCCTCGGAAAGCTTTTTTTGCCTTGAATCTTAAAATTTTGCTTGCCATGTGCCCCGGAAAAAGTTAGACTGTGCTCGCACTCCTGCTTTTTGTAGGCGTTCCATCGCGCGAGGATGCTCGGAGAGTAGGGTGTAAACCATTAACACTTAATAACAATGAAGAAAACACTTATAACTCTGCTTGCCCTTGCAAGCACTGCTATGGGCGCGGTGGATTTGAGCACGATGACTCAAACCATCGGTAATGCTTCCACGGCCACTGAGGATGGTACTTTCTCCTACGTGATTACGTTGGATGCTTCCAAAACTCGCCTGTTACTTGAAAAAGGGCAAACTCCTACTTGGGGGACGAAAGTCTTGACGTACCTGTGCAACGGTACTCTTACCGGTATCGTGTCTAATGGTGGCTCCAGTGCCAGTAAAATCAATACCTCCTCTTTGTACGCCAAGTGGGGTGATGGTAATGCATGGGGAAATTACACGAGCTATACTTACACGGTAGAAGAGGTGAATCCCGAAACCGGCGTGTTGGAGACAGTCACGAAGACCTCTAGCTACGATCTTGCTGATTTGAATGGCTCTGCCGAAGGCACCGGTTGGGATTCCGTGGCTGGTGTGGGCATCGCCTACGCTTTCGATAAGCAAAACGGTACTACAGTTGCACTGACGCTGTGCGATGCCGATGGAGCTACTGTTTTCAACCATGTAATCACCATGAGTGGCCTGAAGTCCAGTTCCGCCGGTGCTGCTGCGGTGGAATTCGGTGACATGGTTACCAGTTACTACTACAGCAATGATGTGCTGAGTGCGGATGATGCCTTGGCTGCTTCCGGTGTTGCTGCTGTGGAGTCTATGTCTGTAGTTCCCGAGCCCACCACCGCCACGCTTTCTCTGCTGGCATTGGCCGGTTTGGCAGTGCGTCGTCGCCGTCGCTAAGCCACACGCTGAGAGTTTTTTGAAAAATCCGAGCGCGCCATTCCATACGGGGTGGCGCGTTTCGCATTGTGCTGTGCGCGATACCCCAAAACAGTTGGGCTAGTTAGGCGGTAAAGGCTTGATTTCGTAGTATGTTAGGGCTATGCTCGGCGGCGTAGAGAACAACACCCCTTCATACCATGAACATGATACCCGTAACAATGCTTATTCTTGCCGGAGGCGCCGTGGGCGCGGTGGATTTGAGCAGCATGAGCCACACCGTGGGGAATGCCGGCACGACCACGCAGGACGGCACCTTCACCTACGTGCTCACGCTGGATGCCGCCACCATGCGCTCGCTGCTGGAGAAAGGGCAGGCAGCGGCTTGGGGCACGAGCATTGTGAACTACAATGCGGGTGGCACGCTCACCGGCATTGTGGTGAATGGCTCCTCCACGAACGGCACCATCAACACCTCATCCCTGTACGGTAAGTGGGGCAGTAACAATGCCTGGGGCAATTTCATGTCCTACACCGTGCAGGAGACAAACCCCACCACCGGCGCGGTGGAAACGGTGACGAAAAGCTATGACCTGGCGGACTTAAACGGCGCTGCAGCCGGCACCGGGTGGGATGCCGTGGCGGGCGCGGGCATCGTCTACACCTTCGATGCCACCCGCGGCTCCAAGTGCGCGCTCACACTGTGCGATGCCTCGGGGGCAAGCGTGTTCAGCCACGTGTGCACCCTGAGCGGGCTGAAAAGCGCTGCTGCCGGGGCGGCATCCGTGAGCTTTGGGGATATGGTGACCGGCTACTACTACAGCGACAGCGTGCTGAGCGAGGCGGACTCCCTATCCGCGTCTTCGCTGGCAGCGGTGGAGTCCCTGGCACTCATCCCTGAGCCCACCACCGCCACCCTCAGCCTGCTTGCCCTCGCCACCCTCGCCCTGCGCCGCAGAAGGTGAGCCGAATTCGGCGGCCCGGAAAGGGAGTGGATGAAATGGCGCCCGTAGCGGGGCGCGAATTCAGGCCGCGCAGACTGCTCGATAAATCGGAATTTGGCGAGCGAAGCGAGCGGAATTTTAAGCCCCGATAGGGGCGAAAGACAGTAGCCGGTGGTGGAGTCGCGCAGCGACGAAACCACCGGTAGGCTTCCCCCTAATATTCAAGCCCGGAGCGTTGGAGCGATAGCGACAGCGCGGAGGCCGACAGAATGCGATGCTTTGAGTCTATAGTGTTTTTGTGGCGATTTGCAATACCCGCAACTCATTAACAACAAAAAGACACGCGCCCGTCC
>CAJGCY010000066.1 GCA_904501955.1 uncultured Akkermansia sp.
AGCGGGCTCTAACGAGCCCGCTTTTTCATTGTACTTCAGGCATGACACGAAACTGGGGTGAGAGTCCCCAATGAGCCGCTGACAGGGCGGAATCAAATAGCTGAAGGCAACTGCGTCACAGCAATGTGGGGTGGGAAGGAAGCCGGATGCGAAACACAGACCGGATGAACAAGTTCCGAATAAAAGGCCAAAGCGCGCGAGGAGAGGCGCAGTGTTGCGCGATTTCTAATTATGCCCACGCGTACCCATTTTATCTTGCGCCGCTATACCCAGAGGATGTACAAGTAAGCGTAATAATAAGTGCAATAACCAGAACAATTAAAACACACATGCAGCCTAACATTCTATGTCTACCTTCGCCGTTGATATAGGCGATAAACTTCCAAATCCTTACAATTAAAAAAAATAAATCCATATATTCGTTGATGAGGAGACCCCCGTTTTCTGACCACCGGCCATATTGTTTAGGGAATTTCGGAGCCGATGCTTGGAGCTGTGGTTAAGTTACTATTTTTTGCGTTGATTGTCAATCCTGGCATTATAAACTATCTAAGCCTTCACCTTCTCTCTACCTCAATAAGGGAAGAAGCTATTGATGCCACTCATCAGTTCAGAATAGTAACGCGCTTTGGAAGCATCTTCGACGCGGGCTTGTTTCCCCGGTGGTGCAAATTGACCGCTGAAGTAGTTGACAAGCGCAGTACAAGCCACGGCATCACCGGCTAAGGCGCGCATTTCAAGCCAGCGCACCCCCTCTTGCTCATCCGAGGGGACATAAAAGCCCCACAAATACATCTCGCCCAAAGTAATACACGAGCCATCATACTTAGCCTTGGCGCGTTCTTTCAGGTAATTTATACCTTCCTGTAACACCGTATCAGGGATTGCGGGTGGATTACCGGTAAGTAATGACAGACGCACTGCAGAATTAAGTGCATGGGCTGCAGCTTCCTGAACCCCGGCATGGGCAGCTTTCAGGTAATGCGAGCAGCGTTGCTCCAACGCAACCGTTTGCTCTTCATCAGTCTTTTTCGCCATATTGAGATGAATGCCAATATGGGAAGCCAGTACCAAATCCGCTAATTCATAACCTTGCGCGGAGGCTTTTTTCAGGAACTGTACGGCCTTTGCCGTTTCGGTGTGCTCAGCCTCGGATTTCAACAACTGCGTGACACGGTAAGCCCACAAAATACCGGCAGACATGTTGCCGCCATCGGCAAGCTTCTTTAATTTATCCTGCGACAAAGTACGGATAGCTGCGTAGTCATACAGCATCCCCAACTCATCACCATAATAAATCGCAGGCTTATTCTTTTGACTCTTTTCGGGGAGATAAATAGCATCACTCGCGCTGAGAGACCTACTGACAAACGGCGCAAAGTGAATGTATGTACCATCTGCACCAAACTTGATGGGTGGCGTAAGCACCAAGTCCAATATGAAGTCGTTATCATGTACTCCGGCTTGTTTCGCCGCCTGCAACAGGACAATTCCTTCCTCCGGAGCATATGAGTTATAGCAAAAATCCATCAGCAAACGACCGAGCATACTTTTGGCCTGCGGGTCGTTTTTCTCCACAGCCAAGCGCAAGCAAGCAATGGCAGCGTTACGGTCTCTTACCCCTTCTTTCTGTGGTTGTAAAAAAAATCGCGCGTGTTCACACAACTGATTTGAGCTCAACCCAGCAAAATCAGTCTGCAACGACGGAGCAACTCCGGACGCACCGGAAATGGAGGCGTACAGCGATTCCGCGACAAAAACAAATATCATTCCAACGCAAAACACAAGCTTAATGGGGAGCAATTTCATGATGAAGGGCTTATCTAATTAGTGGTGGTTCTTATCAGTCTGGGGCAGAATAGCATCTTTTTGAAATCCTAGCAATATTTTTTTGCATTTTTGTGAACAAAATCACCCAGGAGTAGGAATAGAGTTAGAGTCAAGCCGATATTAGATTTTTTTGAGCGCAATGCAACGTTTTTAGAGAGCAAAACAGTCAAAATAACCGAAAGAGGCTTGACACACACTATGGGCTACTTATAATGAAGGCACGAAACGTAAGTCTTACAGCACACTCCCCATCTCCACCCTTACAGAAGAAACCATAACGGTGGATAGTGTTGCTACTCGTCAAAAAGACCACACGGGCATTGTCACAACAGCATCGCGATTTTACTCTAACTCAGGCCGTTTTATTTCAAGCGTTGGTCAGATGCCATAAACGACGAAAAGAAAGGATGTGACTATGTTATTCAATAAAATAAAAAAAGCAGCAGGACCGGCACTTGTCATGTTATGCGCAAGTTGTCAGGTGATGGAGCAAGTGGCAGACACCCCGGAAGAGCAAGAAGTATTCGGAGTGACACCGGAGAATTGGTTACCCAAGAGTCAGCGAATGATGGGTAAGCAACGCTCAGCGATTAGAGTTGTCTACAACCTTACCGAACAAGAACCGTTCAAACAATATGTCGGTAGGGAATTGCAATTTTACACGCCGGTGAAGCTCGTCCAAACCCCGTTTGAAAACGGGCACCTCTATTACCTGGAAGATGCGGATGTTACCCAACATGAGGACGTGTATGAATCCGTACAGTTGGTGGGGGTGCGAGGGTCTTTTTGTTACTCTCCCACGCCGGTGTCATCACGTGTGACAGCTTTGCTGCGGATAAAGCTGAAAGGGCAACCGAATGCCATCTATGCTCAATACGAATACACCAGAGCCACCAAGCCGGACGAGGAGGAAGTATATGATGCGACAATAAAACGCGCACCGTGGGAGCCTAAGGGTACACCGGAGGGCAGAAGCCTCCTCAACACCATGCTGAAGATTGATTTAACCGCCAACAAAGAAATGGGCTTAGATTAAGGTAGCTCCCATACCTTGGGGTATGAAAAAATAAAGAAGAGAAGTGTCACGCGGCATCAGCGTGGCACTTTTCTTTCCTATCTTTTTTTGGGGGGGCAGGGCTCATTTTGAGCTATTTTGATTCGCAGCACGCTCGACACGCTTAACGGCAGCTTGGTATTCGGGGTGTTTTTCCAACCAGGCCCGCTCCTCTTGGGGCAAATCCTCCATACGCACCAACAAGTCATAATAGCGCACACTCAGCAAGGCTGCATCATTCACCGCGGGGTCTTGGCTGTATAAATCATGGCTATACAGCACAATATGCTGCAACAATGCCCGAGCGGAGGGATACTCCACAACAGGCCGGGAGGGGGCATCACCACAACGGGAGATACACAGCACCAACACAGCAGCAAACGCAACGAGTGCCCCGCCGAGCAGGTATCTTTTGTTAAAAAGCTTCATCATGTGTTGAAATCAGATTGTACAGAGAAGTCTCCGTCGGGAACTCAAAAACGGTATTCGGTTCCAATTCAAAGACTGAACGACCGTTCACCTCCAGCACGGAACCATCAGCCACCTCCAGCCCGAAAATGGAGTTAAGCTCCACGCCATACACCTGCAAATCCGCCGCAGTCAGTTTGGAACCATCCACGGCACGCCGATACAGAGTGATAGCATAATTCGCCACGTAATAAGCGCCGATGCCGACCACCGCCACCAAAATTCCCCCGGGAGTAGGCACCAGAGCCACCAACACCGCATGCGCCACGCCGCAAGCCACACCGCGCACAGCAGCATCCGCCAATTTACGCTCAAACTCCTCTTTCAATATCGCCCCGGAAAAATATTGGTAAGTGGCAACACCAGCATCCGCAGAACAAACCAACAGCCCCGCTTCCACGCCGGGAATATTCACCTGCACAATCATTTTTCCCGCGCTGGTGTATAGCCCCTTGCACAGCTTCACCGAAGCCTCCTCGGCCACATACATCTTCAAATCTTCCAGATTGGTAGGCAATGCCGACACAAATGGCGCGCGACCGATACGAGGCACCCCCTTCACGCGCTTGGCAACCCCGGGCTCCCTACCGGTACGATTTTTATATTGGTGCATGGCGCGACGCGTCTCCGCCATCCGCGAATAATGAGGCGCATAATCGAACCTCAGCCCGAAACGGCAACAAGCATTCAACTCACTACCCAAATTCAGGCGGTACAACTCCGTCATCAACGCCTGCGCCAGCTGCTGCCGCCCCAAAGCGTGGCCGTTCTTCAGCACCGCATTCAGACGCTCGGAAATTTTCTTCGCCACAGCAGGCGCATTCTGAAACAGCGTTTCCGCATTCTTCGCGATATTGCGCGCAATGTCATCAGGTGCCAGCACGAGCTCATGCAGCACATTGCCGGGCTCTATATCCCCCAACAAGTGTACATTGTACATGATAGAAGCCAAGGCTTTGGATTGCTTCTCCGGCAAGCCGGACAAATGCGCAGCCTTCCGATGAATGGCATCCACGTGGCGCTTCCAAATATCAATCAGCTCCCCCTTCTTACCCGGGTAGCGCTGCTCGATGGCTTCCAGCGTCTTTTTGGGGATGGCGGCATCCAGCGCCCAGCCGTGCCCCAAGACACGGTGATTGCCCGGCACAGGACCGATTTTCTGGCGGAACTCATTCGGGAGCTCCGTATCAATGACATGGTTGATGTACTGCGCCAGCTCATCGAACGCCTGCCCGCCGTAGCCACCGAACACCGTGCGGATATCATTCAAATGCTGCTGCCCGCTGTGCCCGTAACTCGGGAGCAGGGACAACAACAGCAAAAAGAGAGCAAGCAAGAAACGCATGGCCGTTTACTTCCACCAAAGGTCTGCCCCCATGGGTTTGCTCGGATCCAGCGAGGACGTGAGCGTCGTCAGAACCTTCAAATACTCCATTTCCGCATCGGAAAGTTGCTCCTTTATACTTTGGTACACGACTCCGAACTCTATACGAACGTCCACATCGCTCTGCATCAGCCATTCCTTATGCACCCCCTTGGCGAGGAACATTCCGGCCTCCATCAAAGCGTCTTCATCATCATTATACCATGCAGTAGCCTTCTCAACCAAGCACTTTGTATTCGCGATGTATGGAGCAACAACCTCCCACGACAAATAGCGCGTACGACCCTGCTTAATAGACCTCTTCATGGCTTGCAACGTCTTACATTTTGCACGGATATCATCGGAGTAGTTACGCTGCACCTCACGCTCCAAGAGGGTATCCAACTTCATGGCGGCATCTTTCAACGCATCGTAAATCTCCAGGGTGCGCAAAGCCTCATCATCCTTCACCAATGAAATCCGGTACGTCTCTTCATCACAAGAGTCATCAAAACGAGGCATGGTCTTATGCTTATTTTTGACGAGCAAAGACTCATACACCCCCTGCATCATTTGCAACAGGCGGGCACACTCACTATCGCTGTACTGTATACTCAGTTTATCCAACACTTTGTTAAAGGCGGAGGCGTGCCTACCATCCTCCAGCATTATCCGCAAATCGCGCTCGTACTGATTCTGAGCAAGTGCAGCGGTCGGATCTCCTACATCACTCAATGATGCGGAAAAGCCGGTATACCCCATGCAGGCAAATGCCATGAATGCCATACCAACCATGGACAGCGAACTCTTTTTACCATGTGCTTTTTTCATAAATAGTCGTGCGTTGTTTATCGAAGGATTTGCGGTAGAAACGGGAGAAGCTGCGTAGCGCGGATGGCGGTAGGATACCCGGCAGCAGCGTGAGCATGAGCGGCAGCAAGCCCGCAGGCGTGGGCGGCGAGGGCTGCAGCGCGGAGCGGAGCAAGCCCCTGAGCAGCGAGAGCTGCAATGACGCCGGAGAGCACATCCCCCTGCCCTCCATTCGCCATGTAGGGACCACCGGTGGAGTTGTAGATGATGCAGGAACCATCGGAAATGATGGTGCGAGCCCCCTTGTACAAAAGAGTACACGGGGTATCCGCCAAGAAGCGCTGTACTGTTTCCGCTCGCAAGAGGTGGGCGGAGGGCGGGAACAAGCGGCGCATCTCACCGGGGTGCGGGGTGAGGATGCAGTTGGGAGGAAGTTTCCATCCCAAAGCAGCAGCAGTGTTCAGCCCGTCAGCATCCAACACGATGGGGCCACTGAAACGGTACAACAAAGAATACAGCGCGCGGGCCTCCGCAGCCTGCGGTTTGCCTAAACCGGGGCCGATGAGCAGAGCCTGCGCGCCGTCCGTGGGCACCTCCGCATAGCTGCGAACGGGGTGCACCATCACCTCCGGAGCTACCCTGGCAGCGAGAATGGGGTACACCGCCTCATGGCAATAGAGGGCTACCAGCCCCGCACCGGCAGCGAGGGCTGCCTCCGCGCACATTTGGGCAGCACCAACGTAGCCGATGCTGCCAGCAACGATATTCACGCGCCCTGCTTTGTTCTTGAAGAAGGAATACGGACGACGCGGCAATGCCGAGGAAGAAGAGCACTGCACCACAGCCTCCGCCTCGCTCGGCAGCACCACCTGCGGCAGCGGGATGCACAGCAAGCGTCCCACGTAATTCTCCGCACCATCCGCCAGCATGCCGGGTTTCACACAGGCAATAGCGGCGGTTACATCCGCCTGCACAACCTCGCCCAAAAGCTCCCCGGTATCCGCCTGCAGGCCGGTGGGAATGTCTATGGCGAGCACTAAACTGCCGGGGGTAGCCGCACGCTCGCGGTTCAGTTCCGCAACCGCCGCAGCATACTCCGGGCGCAGCGTACCACTTACCCCGCTGCCCAGTAGGCCATCTATAATCAGCGTACATGGGTTCTGCACCGGCGATGCAGAGGTACTCACCTCGCGGTTCAGCAATTTCTCGTACTGGCGGCGCGTTTCCGCGGAAAACGCCGAGGGCTCACACACGGCATGCAGGGTAACGGGGCAGGAAAAGCGAGCCGCCAGCCCGATGGCATCCCCCGCGTTGTTCCCCTTACCGGCGTACACGGACACATGCGTTATCGTGCGCGCTGCAAACTCCGGCTCCGTTTGCACCGCCTGCCACAAGCGCTCAATGACGTAATCCATCAGCTCATCGGACGTCACACCCCCCGCCGCGAAGCAGGCTTGCTCCGCAGCGCGGATGACAGCACACGAATGCACCGGCATTGTCTCGGTATTTCTGTGGACGGAATCAGTCATATTCTTGTGCTTCCCATTATGACAGAAGGCGCCCGATTGTCAATGAGAAATCCGCCCGGACCATACACGAGCCCCTTGCAAAAGGCACGAAAAACAAAAAAATCTTGGAAAAGTGTCAATTTTACCCCCATTTTTACTTGGAAAAGTGTAAAAATTATGGTATTTTTCACCAAGAAAAGTGTAAAACAGCCATGAAACAAACACTTAAAAGAAAGATAGACAAACACTTACAAGAATACTACAACAGCACCGATAATGCATTACTCATTACCGGAGCCAGACAAATCGGCAAAACATACTCCATTCGCGAATTCGGGAAGCGTTACAAAAGCTTTATCGAAATCAACTTTGTCGAAACACCGGAGGCTGTAGAAGCATTTCGAACAGCCCGCAACAGTAGCGATCTATTGTTCAGAATATCAGCTCTCACCTCTACCCCCTTAATAAAGGGAGAAACATTGATATTCTTCGATGAAGTTCAGCTTTGTCCCGAAATTGTAACCGGCATTAAATTTTTGGTTCAAGAAGGGTCGTACCGCTATATTCTGAGTGGTTCATTGTTAGGTGTTGAGTTGAAGGATTTACGCTCTGAGCCTGTAGGCTACATGGGGGTTAAGGAAATGTACCCCTTGGACTTTGAGGAATTTGCTACCAATCTGGGAGTCAGCGACCGCATATTCAAAGCCTTAGAAGAAGCTTGGGAAACACGACACCCGATAGATGAAACAGTACACGCAAAAATGCTGGAGCTTTTTCACCTTTATCTGGTAGTGGGTGGCATGCCGGCAGCTGTATGCCAATACATGCAGACAAACAATCTTCAGCAAGTATTAAAAGCTCAACAAGAAATTCTGAGATTGTACCGAAGAGACATCTCTCAATATGACCCGGATAACAAATTTGCCATCGAGGAAATTTTTCAACTGATACCGCCGGAGCTAAATGCACCGAACAAGCGTTTCATATTAAAATCACTCAATGAGAAAGCAAGATTTTCACGATATTCAAATGGATTCCTGTGGCTACAACGAGCCGGAGTAGCACTACCGGTGTACAACGTGGAGGAGCCCAAAGTTCCGCTGCTTTTGGCGCGTTCTCGCAATCTTTTCAAACTCTTCCAAAGCGACATAGGGCTATTGGCTGCACAGTATGCCGGAGGAATCCAACTGCGAATCATACAGGGAGATTCCGGCATCAACTATGGTGCAATATACGAAAACGCCATAGCGCAAGAACTGGTAGCTCACGGAATTACCCCCTACTATTACAATAACAAAAGATTAGGTGAACTGGATTTCGTAATAGAGCTTAACGGGCAAGTAATACCAATCGAAGTAAAGAGTGGCAAAAATTACATGACACACAGTGCGTTAAACAATGTTATGGCATGCGACGCTTATGATTTACCTCAGGCTATCGTATTCAATAACGACAACGTGCGCACCAAGGAACGTATATGTTATATGCCCGTATACATGGTCATGTTCCTGCGCCCGAACAACTCAGCACCGACTTATTATAAACTCGACCTCTCGCTCTTACAATAACCGCCCCCGCCTTCACCACTCGCCGCGCATGAGGCGGTAGAGGGCGAGGGTACGGGGCCAGGTTTCCGGGGCGTCATCTGACTCCGGGAAGAGGCGGTCGTGCGGGATGCGGGCGTAGCGCTCCTGCGCGCGGGGGTGGGCGAGCTCACGGAAGCCGACGGAAAAGATGGCGCCGAGGGCAAGGAACTCGCGAGCGAGCTCATGCGAGCCATTCCAGGCATGGAGGAGCACGCGTGGCAGGGTATTGCAACGGGCGCGTTCTTTGAGGATGGCAAGTAGCTCTGCATGCGCCCGCACACAGTGCAGGTGCACCAAGCGCTCATGGCGGAATGCCGCGCCGAGGTGCAGGTGCAGCAGCAGGCGCTGCGCTTCCAGCGTATGGCGATGCTTATCCGAGGCATCCAAGCCGGTCTCCCCCACCTCTGCCGTGGGGTAGCGGTACAGGTAATCATCCAGAGCGAAAGCGAACTCCGCAGTATCCTGCACGGCATGCGCATGCCAAGGGTGCACGCCGAAACAGGGAGTCATGCCCTGCGTAGCAGCAATGCCGGGCCAGTCCGCCATGGTGACGGCGCAAAGGCTACCGCCGGCGGGATTCACGTGGTGTGTGTGGTAATCTTTCATGTATTCAAGAGCCCTTCTTCCGCGAAACTGAAATAGCCTTTGCCGCCATTGGCTTCCGCGGAGCCGATGATGACGTGGTCCGTCAGCGGGATGCACAGAACGCGCCCGGCAGCCTCAATATTTTTGGTAATTTGCTTGTCCGGCTCACTGGGGCTCACGCTACCGCTGGGGTGGTTGTGCACCATGACAATGCGGCAGGCATTGTACCGAATGGCGGAGCGGAACAAATCACGCGGGTGCACCAGCAGGCGGGTCAGCGTGCCCTTTGCCACGCGCTCCATACGAATCAGGCGGTTGTGAGAATCCAGCATGAGCACACACATGACCTCCTGCAGCTCGTAGCGCAGTTCCGTCACCATGTATTCATACACATTCTGCGCGCCTTTCATGTCCGCGCGCTTCAGCTGCTCGCGCACGGCGCGCATGCCAAGCTCGAACCCGGCGGCAAGGGTAGCGGCTTTCGCCGGGCCAAGCCCCGGTAATAAGCCGGCGATGTCCACAGCCTCCATATTACCCAAATCACTGAGCGAACCGGCAGATTTACGCAAGCGCTCGGAAAGCGCGAGCACGTTGCACCCCTTCACCCCCGTTCGCAAGAACAGGGCTATGAGCTCATCATCCGTGAGAGCGCTGCGCCCATACTGAAAGAGCTTTTCACGGGGCAACAATTCCATCCCCAAGTCGCGCAACTTGGGAGTTGAGGGAGTTGGAGGCTCATCCTCCTGTGCTACAATGGCAAGATTCACGGCAGTATTGAGAGAGTAAAGAGTGATGAAGAAAAACGGGGGCATCCCCCATAAATGAGGCGCCTGCCGAGTTGCAGGCTCTGGCAGGCGCCGTAAATTACTTTCAAGTCAATGCTGATATACGGGCGGAGAGCATCAGGGCATCTCCAGCATATCATTGATGATGTTCATGGACTCGCGAAGAATGGGATCCAGCGTGGAGGGGTAATCTACCTCATCCTCCAGAGCTTCCTCGGGGTCTTCTACCTCATCCATGTACTTCTCATCCTCAGCCTTGGTGATGAGGGGCAGCTCAGCAGCAGTCACATCATCCAGCTTGAGGCGGTAGATGCGGAGGTTGGCAGCATCTGCCTCAGCCATGGCAGCGTAGCGAACCTTGCGGTCCTCTGCAATCTCCTTCTGGCGGCGCAGCAGCTCCTCATTCTCAGCAATACGCTTAGCCTTGTTGAGGGAGTCCACATTGGCCTCCAGCAGAGCACGGCGGTAGTCGATGTACCAACGGGCGTACTGCAAGTCCTTATCCTCGCTGACGCGAGCAGCGCTGCGGCGGGAAAGCTCCGGCAGGATGCGAGCCAAGCGCGGATTCTTCACATAGCCGGAGGCGGCGGGAATCTCATCATACGGCATGACGAAATCAAGCTCACCCTCACCCAGCTGCAGGGCAGCCGTGCTCATGGGCAACACGATGTCGCTGGGCACACCCTTGAGCTGGGTGGATGCACCATTGATGCGGTAGAACTTCTGCACGGTAATCTTAATCATACCGACGCCCTCACGGGAGGAGAAGTAAGGCAGGTACTCCGCAAGGCTGCGGGGAATCTGCACGGTACCCTTACCGAAGGTAGCCTCATCACCCACGATGACGGCACGACCGTAGTCAGCCATAGCACCGGCAAAAATCTCGGAGGCAGAGGCGCTGAGCTTATTGGTAATGACGACCATCTCGCCGTCAAAAATCTTGCGACCGCTCACCGTCAGGCGCTCTTTGTGGCCACGGGCATCACGCACCTGCACCACAGGACCGGCACCGGTGAAGAAGCCCACCATCTTGCGAACCTCCTCCAAAGAACCACCGCCGTTGAAGCGGAGGTCAACAATCAGGCCATCCACACCCTCGCGGTTCATGCGCTGTACGAGCTTCTTCACATCAGATGCACAGCGAACATCACCACCCTCCAGGTCGATGTAGAAAGAAGGCAACGTAAGGATACCGATGCGGCGGGCCTTGCCTTCCGGCGTCTTCATCTCCACAATCTTGGCGCTGGCCAGAGACTCGGACATGGGCACCTCATCACGAATGATGGTAACCTCGCGCTCCTCAGCACCCTCACCGGAGAGCACGCGGAGCTTCACGGGCACACCCTTCTGGCCGCGCACCAAGTCCACCACCTTATCGATGCTCATGTACATGATGTCAGTCCACTGTCCATCGTTCTTGCTGTCCACAGCGATGATGCGGTCACCGAGCTTGAGCTGGCCGTTCTTGGCAGCGGGGCCACCCTTCACGATACCCTCGATGCGGGTTGTGCCGTCATCCTGCTCCTTGAGCTGAGCGCCGATACCCACAATGGAAGCCTTAATCATATCCTTGAAGCGCTGCTCCTCACGTGCGCTCATGTAATCACTGTGGGGATCATAAGAGCTGGCAACGGCATGCAGCAACATGGCTACCATATCCTCCACGTCAGACTCCTGCACCTCATTGCGCAGGCGCTTGAGGCGAGCGGAAAGCTTCTCGGGGATGGATTTCTCCTTCAGCACGGGATCGGCTTTACCCTTCTCCCTGGCCAGGCGGGACACATTCTCACGGCGAATGACCTCCGTCAGCACCATATCGTCCACCATATCACGCCAAGCCTGCTCGAGCTCCGCGTTATTTTTTGCGCGAGGGGATTTGCGACGGGAGCGAAGCGTAGAGCGGTCCTCATCGAACGCGGGGAGTTGCTGCTCATACGAGGCCAGCAGTTTCTCCGCGGCGTCGATGCGAGCCAAAGCACGAGTGGAATACTCGGCATGCAATTCCAATGCAAGCTGGCGGGCACCGGTCAGCAACATGTCACTGAAAAGCGGGTCGTACTTCTTGTGCAAGGCATCCACATCTTCTTGCGTGAAGTAAAGTTGCTGCGGGTCCACACTGCGCAGGTAGCTCTCCAAGAACTTTGCATTGGCTTTAGAGTCAAAACGCGCGCGCGAGTAGTGCGCCATCTGCAGCACCAAAGAAAACTGCTTACCGATGGAGTCATAATCCGGCTCAGCATAGCCTACGGAAGTACAGGAAACCAAAGCGGCAGCAGCTGCTACCACCGCAGCACCCATGCTACGGAGACGGTTCAGAAATGGTATTTTCATTATTTATAAGTCTTTTAAGTTAACAACCCACTCCTAAGGAGAAGGCTTTGACAGTGCCGATTAAACGGCCTCTGCTTATTTTGACACAGCCGGGAGCAAATTCTATCAAAAAAAGTTAAAAGTATGACAAAATGCCCGCTAGCATGCATCTGCTGCAAGGGAACAGCATGCACAGTACCGTGCTTAACCCTTGGCGGATTTGCGCGCCTTGCGCTTCTTTACCATCTTGAAGCCCAAGGTGGACACAAGAGAGGAAATCTGTTGCTCAAGCTCAGCAATACGAGCCTTTGCGTCTTTCAAGGAAGCTTCAAGGTGAGCAGCTTTAATCTTGGCTTTGCGTGCCTCATTTTTAGCGGAGCGAAGCTGAGGTGAAGTTTCCACCTCAGGTTTTTCAATCTTGCGACGGCCCTTGGGGCGAGGCTGAAAACGCTCCGACATGGCATCCTCCGCCTGTTTTTTCCACAAAGAAATAAGTGTCGGGGCAATCCCCTTTTCCTCACCTATTCTCTGAATGGAACGCTTACGAGAAAGCACCTCACGAACGATGGCGAGCTTCTCTTCCGTTGTATAATTGGCTCGATTTTTCATGATATGAAAACAATTTGCAGACTTCTTATACATATTTCAGCACGACTTGGCAAGAAGAAAGTCTTATACCGGCATATAAAAAAAGCATTTTTGGCATCAAATGACACATTTTCTGAACTTACAGGCATTTTTTGCTCATAAGCACA
>CAJGCY010000067.1 GCA_904501955.1 uncultured Akkermansia sp.
CCATTATATACCACCCCTCCGGGGTTCGCATTTATTTTTGTGGCCGGTTCCCGGGGTTCCGCCCCTTACGGGGCTCCACCGCCGGGCTATTTTATGGCGCCCCTCCGGGGCTCTGAATTCCGCTCGCTTGCGCTCGCAAATCATCCCACAAATACCCCTTCAACTTCCGATTTATCGAGCAGGCAAATCAGGGTTTAGCGTTTTTCTGCAATTCTTGCAGGCGAGTAGCCCATGCGCGGATTTCATCCGCATGGGTGGTGGGGTCATCAAGGCTTTGTAGGTAGGTGATATAGTCTTTGATGGCGGCGGGGTAATCCTGCCCGGCAGCCAAGCGGAGCATCGCAGCGCCCTTTTGCTCATCCTGCTCTACGCCCTTGCCGTTGAGGTACATCAAGCCCACCAAATGCAGCGCGCGGGGGTCACCGGCATCCGCAGAGCGTTTGAACCACTCCACGGCTTGGGGTAAATCCACCTTTTGTCCGCCCCTGCCCTCTTGGCAAACAACACCCATGGTGTACGCAGCCTGCGCTACTGTGGCTGCGCGGTCAGATTCCGCAGCGCGGCGCACGTAGTCCACCCCTCGGGCATCATTCTTTTGCAGCAGAATGCGCCCGTACAGGAACTGAGCCTCCGGTATCCCGGCATCTGCTGCGCGTTGAAAATAAGGCATGGCAGCCTCCGCTTGGCGGTCTCCGTACAGAATGAAGCCGATGTAGTACTCCGCCTCCATGCTGCCCGCAGCTGCAGCGCGGCGGTACCATTGCATAGCCTCCACGCGGTTCTTTGCCACGGAGCCATCTTTGGAGCCCTCCAAGAAAATGCCGGCGTAGTCCAGCATGGCGGGTAAATAGCCGGCTTGCGCCGCCTCGCGCAGCAGCTGCAAGGCGCCGCGCACGTCGGATGCAGCGTTCTCCACATTCGGCTTCAGCAGAGCTTGAGCTTTCTCATATTTTTGCTGAGCGCTCAGGGGCTGAGGCGCGGGGGCATCATCACACCCCACCCCGCAGCACAAAAAAAGGAGCAACAGAGAGCTTTTCCATCGTGTTTTCATGCTCTCTATTGCTCCGAATGAAAGGTTTATAATACAGCGGGTATTCAGCCCTGATAGCTGTCCACCAGCGTGTGCGTACGCTCATGCACCTTAGCCACACGAGCCTTGAGCTCAGCCTTGTAAGCCTCCTTATCCGGCATCGGGCGGCGAGCCACACCGGAAATCACGGCAGCCTCTGCAATGGCAGGAGCAAGGTACTCAATCATGCGCGGGTCGAAGGGCTTCGGAATCACGTAATCGCGACCGAACTTCAAGGCAACACCGCCGTTGGCGTCCACCACCTCCTGCGGCACCTCCTCGCGGGCGAGGTCAGCCAGAGCGCGGCTGGCAGCAATCTTCATGGCCTCGTTGATGCTGGTGGCCTGCATATCCAGCGCAGCGCGGAACATGTAGGGGAAGCAGCTCACGTTGTTCACCTGGTTCGGCCAGTCACTGCGACCGGAGCCCATGATGCAGTCCGGGCGAGCAGCCTTGGCCTCTTCATAGGTAATCTCGGGGTCGGGGTTCGCGCAGGCAAAGATAATCGGGTTCGGAGCCATGCTCTTCACCATCTCGGGCTTCAGCAGCCCCTTCTTGGACAAGCCGAGGAAGATATCCGCCCCCTGCAGGGCAACCTCAAGCGTGCAGTCCTCACTCTGGGCAAACATGGCCTTGGTGGGGTGCAAATCCAAACGCCCGGTGTGAATCAAGCCCTTGGAGTCGAACATGAAGATATTCTCACGGCGGATACCCAGAGCCATGTAGAACTTGGCGCAGGCAATACCGGCAGCACCGGCGCCGCATACCACGCACTTCATGTCCTGCAGCAGGCGGCCCGTCAGGTGGGCAGCGTTCAGCAGAGCTGCACCGGAGATAACGGCCGTACCGTGCTGGTCGTCATGGAACACGGGGATGTTCATTTCCTCGCGCAGGCGCTGCTCCACGATGAAGCACTCCGGGGCTTTGATGTCCTCCAGATTGATGGCGCCGAAGGTGGGCTCCATGGTCTTGATGACCTCAATCAGGGTCTCGGGCTTCTTGATATCGAGCTCGATATCGAAGACGTCCACATCCGCATAAATCTTGAACAGCAGGCCTTTACCCTCCATCACGGGCTTGGAGGCATGGGCACCGATGTTACCCAAACCCAACACGGCGGTGCCGTTGCTGATAACACCCACCAAATTACCGCGGCCGGTGTAGCGGAGGGAGGCACTCTCATCTTCTGCAATGCGCAGGCAAGGCTCTGCCACACCCGGAGAATAGGCCAGAGTCAAATCATCTATGGAGAAACAAGACTTGCACGGCAATACTTCCAACTTGCCGGGACGGGGTTCCTCATGATACTGCTGTGCTCTCTGTGCTAAATCGTTACTCATATTCTTCGGATTTGCTTGGTGAGCGCGTATTATACACATTTCTCCCCGTATGGCAAGCCCATTCTGTTCCCTACACCCCGCCTTTTGCGTCAGCAAGATGTCTTATTGTAAAACAGATGGGGGGAACTCCTCCGGATTCGCTACATAAATCGGTTGAAAGAAAGAATCCGCCACAACGGCAATGGAGGGCTTTGTGAGGCGCATCACATCAATGGAGAGTGCTGCCAATCGCAAATCATGCGACTCTTTGCAACACTCCCAGTTGAAGTATTCACGGCTGGTGTCGCAGCCATACAATTCACCGCAACGGTCAGCTTCATCCTCCAACCACTGTGGATACCCATCCGCAGCTTCTATGTAAAAAGAATGATTCCACATCGAACTCCATAGACACTCGCTATCCGGCACATAGAAGGATAGATAGCAAGCATCATAACCATTATAGAACCCATAATGCAGGCGCTTTTTGGGCAAACTTTCCGTCATGGAGGCAGAATGAGCTTTCAACTCGCGCAGGTACTTGTTGTTTATCAGCCCGTTACCGAGTGAAGGATACCATATCCCCTCCCTATATCGCACAAAGCTCATCTGATGAAGATACAGCCATATACTGTAATCATCATGCACGGGCAGACCACACCAATCCACCCTGCGCTCAGGGTATGCCGCAGCTATCCCCATGGCGATGGACGCTGCGTAAGCCTCCGGGCCGTAGGGGTTAACGGGCTGCTCCCAATAGGTTTCCAGCGCATAGCTCACCCATGCATTCCAGAAGGCAATGCGCTCTTTCAGGTGCGCAGGCAGTGCGAATTCCTCCGCAGGCATGCAGGAGCCACCCTCCACCACCAACAAGCGGGCGCCTCCCTCCGGCGTTTCCTCACAGCGCAGGGAAAGTCCGCATTCATCCGAGGCTGCCAGGCCGGAAAAGTTTTGGCGCTCATTCTCACAGCCGCGGAAGCGCTTTTCATCAAACAAGGACCAGATATTAACAGCCATAAGCAAAATGTTTCTCAACACATTCCACCGCCTTAGCCAATCGCTCCGCATAGGTGGCACCGGCAATCACATGAAACTCCATACCGAACTCACGGTAAAAGCGTTTCAGCTCGTCCGACATCTCATTCCTTACATCGCCCGCATTGTTCTCATCCGAGCGCAAGCCATCCTGCACAAAGGGCACATCAGCCTCCAGGAAGAGGATGAGGTCAAAGGCATCCGGCGTGGGGGCAGGCAATCCCACATCACAAAAGCGGGAATACCAATACGTGGTCACCGCATCCGTATCAATGAACAAGAAACGGTTTGCCCTGTGGCATGCGGCATGAATGCGGGCACGGTGCTCGCTGATGATTTCCTCGAAATCGCTCTTCACCATGTAATCCGTACCACCGCAACGCGCGCAGACATCACGCCCGTACTCTGCCACATACTCCGTGTTGTACAAGGCTGCGAGATTCTGCACCATGGTCGATTTGCCCGTCGATTCATGGCCGATGATAAGCACCTTGCGCACGTAATACGGGCGCACCTGCTGCGGCAAGTAATCCCAATGCCGGAGCGGAGCACGGCGAATCTCAGAGGAAGAGATGGGGATGACGCCGCGATCCGCCGTAATGATGCGAGCCTCCGGGTAATAGCGAGCGTAGGGAGACGCCGTCCCATAATCCGAGCCGCAGTAAATGGCATTCACAGTCTTGCCGATGATGCCGCGCACCGTCTCCGCCCCACGGCGCCAATGCTCCTCAGAGTACAGCTCCTTCGAGGGGGCATCATCCTCCAAATCAATGATGCGCACATGGGGCAAATGGCTCACGGCAGCGTAAATCCACTGATGGCGCAGGCGGAAGTCCACCTCCTCACGCGAGTGACTGTAGCTGAGCACCACATACAACTCACGGCACTCACAGGCAGCGCGAATGATAGTAGCTACATGACCACGGTGCAGCGGGTTGGCACATGTGCCGAACATGCCCACCTCATACAAAAAGCCTTTCATTTCCTTGTCCATTTCACCAATCCGAATACAGAGTTAACCAGGAACACCACCCACATCATCAGCGTTGCCACGTTCTCACCGTTCGCAGCAAAGCGCTCCGCCCACATGTAAATGGAACACACGTTGATGCTTATCCACAAATACCACTGCTCCGGGCAACGGCGGGCGGAGAGTGTCATGGCAAACACGGAGGCCACCGTGGTATAGGCATCCACATAGGGAATGGCATCCCCGAAGTACGCCAACCCCACACCCAACAGCGCCGTACCCGCAGCCAGCGCAAGCAGCGCGTACACCCGCGCTCGCCATGCCATGTGCAAGGGCTGCACCGTGCCCTGCTCTGCATTGATATGCGTTCGCCATATATGGAAACCGATGAACTGTAAGGGCAGATAATACAGCGCATTCAGCAGGGTCTCACCATACAGCGTCTGCCCGTACGCCACAATGGCATACAAGATGCAGTTGGCTACCCCGAAGTAATACGCCGCCAATTTTCCCTTAGCGGTGAGCACCACGCAAATGATACCCGTCACGGATGAGGAAATACCCAACAGATTATCCCCCAGCAGCACGGAAACCACCAGTACGGACAGCGTGGCAAGCGCCAACCACAGCACTTCACACACCCGCCAATGGGTAAACGCGTCACGTATACCATAAGTGTTCCCTGCTCGGGGCATGCTGTCTGTCGTGTCCATAGTTTTGTAGCTGTTAGTGTGGGTAAGCGGGCGCATCTTAGCACATTACGGGCTCAGACTCAAGCCTAAGTCCGCAAAAACCAACAAAAAACGCGGGTTTTCCCCGAAAAAACGAGGAAAACCCGCGCAAAATCAGCGAAAACTCGCGTTATTAATAGCTGCGAGCCCAGAGCACGCGGCGCGTGGTCGGACGCCCGGTGAGAATGCACGGAGCCTCCGGACCGGAGCCCATCTCACCGTGCGGAATGCAGCGGATGGAGATGCGCAGGCTCTTGCCGAGCTCTTCCTCCTCCTCCGGGGAGCCATCCCAGGGGCACAGCAGCCAGTCAGCATCGGTACCGGTGCTGAAGTTGGCCTTCAGGTCCTCCAAGCTATCGCAGGGGCGGATGTGGCTGTCGCGGAAGCTCAGCTGGCGCTGCAAGAGGCTGTTCTGCACATCCTCCAGCAACTGCACGGCGTTCTCCACGAACTCCGCCTCGGAGATGAAGCTCTTCTCATTGGTGGCTTGGTCACGGCGGGCAAGGCAGATGGAGCCCTTCTCCAAGTCACGCGGACCGATTTCCACGCGCACGGGCACGCCCTTCTTAATCCACTCCCACTTCTTGGTACCACCGTTGAGGTCGCGGGTGTCCACCTGCACGCGCAGGGGCATGCCGTGGTAAGTCATGGCGCTCAGTTTGTCCGCCAGCTCCTGGCAGTGGTCAAGGATGGCCTGCTTGGTGTCAGCCTTGGGGGTTACGGGGATGATGACAATCTGCTTCGGAGCCACGCGAGGCGGGCATACCAAGCCGTCATCATCGGAGTGAGCCATGATGAGCGTACCGATCATGCGGGTGGATACACCCCAAGAGGTGGTCCAGGCATACTGGCGCTCATTGGTGCGACCGGCAAAGGAGATGTTCTGAGCCTTGGCAAAGTTCTGACCGAGGAAGTGTGAGGTACCGGCCTGAATGGCCTTGCGGTCCTGCACCATTGCCTCTACGGTGAAGGTGCGCACGGCACCGGGGAAACGCTCGTGAGCGGTCTTTTCACCGGGGATGGAGGGCACGGCCAGCACGTCGCGCTGGAAGTCCTCATACACCTTGTGCATGATGGCGGTCTCCTCCTCAGCCTCCTCGCGGGTCTCGTGGGCGGTGTGGCCCTCCTGCCACAGGAACTCAGCCGTGCGCAGGAAGATGCGGGGGCGCATTTCCCAGCGCATCACGTTGCACCACTGGTTGACCTTGAAGGGGAGGTCGCGGTAGCTCTCCAGCCAGCGGGAGAAAGCAGCGCCGATAACAGTCTCAGAGGTGGGGCGGATGACGTACTTATCCGTCAGCTCACCGGAGGGAATCATCTTGGTTTTGCCGGTCTCCGGGTCCTTCACCGCCTCCAAGCGGTGGTGAGTCACCACGGCGCACTCCGTAGCGAAGCCCTCAGCGTGCTCAGCCTCTTTCTCGAGGTATGAGACGGGAATGAGCATGGGGAAGTAAGCGTTGGTGTGGCCGGTGCGCTTGAACTCGGCATCCATCTGCTGCTGAATGAGCTCCCAGATGGCGTAGCCCCAAGGCTTGATGACCATACAACCGCGCACCTCGGAGTTTTCTGCGAGGTCCGCAGCTTTAATGACTTGCTGATACCACTCGGGGAAGTCCTCCGCGCGGGTGGGTGATATTGCGTTCTGTTGTGCCATAGATTTAATGAGTTAATTGATAATGAAAAGTCAGTAAGGAGAATTGCGCACGCCGTTGTAGTTGACGAGGATGAGCAAACCTAAGAGAATCGCCATGATGTGGAAGCCGGTTATCAGCGCCAGTGCCGCCAAAAGCACCGCCACGGCCATGCTGTAAATGTGCATCCGGCGCGGGCTATGCATCAGGCAGGTCATGATTAACCCGCCGTCTAACGGGTAGATGGGCAGCAGGCTCAGCACGCTCCACCACACACACACCTGCAGCACAAAAGCCCCGAACAACACCAGCATCGGCGGGTACGCATCCACCAAGGCGGAGGGTATCTTCCCGAACAGCACCTCACCCAGCATATCCACCCCGCCCGCGACACTGCCGGAAGTGTACACCAGCAGCAAAAACACCGGCAAGGCAAGCAACAGCGAGCTCACGGGACCGGCGGCCGTCATCAGCATGCGGGTAAAACGCGTCAGCTTTGCGTCCTTGTTCATACAAATGCCACCCAACCAAGCCAGTTGCACCGCCGGTGAGCCACCGCCGAACAAGCGCCCCACTACGGCGTGCCCCATCTCATGCGCCAGCAGCGATAAAAAACCCGCTACCACAAACAGGGCAACCCCCAACCAACCGAACTCGCCACCGGTGAGCATGTAACCCATCAGCGCAAGTACAGCCCATATGGAGGGGTGTATGCTCACCCAAGCCCCGAATAGATAAAAGCGCACCATGCGCGGGTATTTTACTACACGCAAGCCCAATATACAAGCCCCAATTTAGTGTTGCGCAAAATTGAGGAATGGCCGCAGGTCCAAGAATCACAAAAAGGGTTTGACAGAGCATGCTGGAGTATGCTATAAGAAATTGAGCTCTAAAACGTCGAGCTGAGGCGCGCATTCTTTTCTCAAACATTTGAGGCACATGAAGCCAAAACACATTCTCTTACTCACATTCATCATCGGCTTGTCAGGTGGTTATCTGGCAGCCCCTAAGCTATTCTCCCTGCTGTCGGACAGAAATGCGTTGCAGCCCGAGGACAGCACGGCAGCCACAGCCCCGGAAACCGCAACAGACGCTGACGGTGAGATGGACTACGGCACGCTGATAGGATACACGCCTGACAAAACGCCGGGCCAAGATGACGACAAGGCGGAAGATGATGATTTAGCCTCACTTGATGGCGCAGAGTTCACCGACAGCGAGGAAATGGAAGAAGAGGATGACCCTGAGGGTGAAAACACCTCCCCCACTCGCATTACCACCTACAAGCCCAAGCATAAACCGACCTCCGTAGATGAAACGCGCAAACCTTTCCGCGAGCAAACCTTCACCGGTAAGCTGAAAAGCGGTAACTGGAAAGCGCCCAAACCGCTCAAAAGACGTTTGGCCAGCAAGTTACGCTCTCGTTTGAAGGGCGTAGACCAGCAGAGTGTTGAAAGCTTCCTGAAAGACCCGGAAGCGCGCTTGATGCTGGCTCAGTGGGAGCTGCTCAACCGCTGCAACTTGGATGTACTGGCAAAGCTCATGCGCAACAACCGCTCAGCCAAGGCGCTGGAGCCCCTGCTGAATGATTTGGAATGGCTGAGCGGCTTTGTGTATGACGGTGAGTTGCAAAACGCGGAAATCGCACTGAGCATGATTGCCCACTTTGCGCAGGTGGACCCCAACATGAGCAAAGACCTGCCCCTTGACGGGCAACCCGCCAGCCCGTGGCTGAAACGCCGCGTCGCCGGTGCCATTGCCACGCAATTCACCCGCAACAAGTGGTACGGTGAAGCCCCGCCCCTCACCCGTGAGGAAATCGCGGAAATGAAAAAACTCGGCTACGCCATGCCCTCCATGCCGGATGGCAGTCGCAACAAGGACAAAAAAGACGTGTTCCGCGCCGCTCGCGAGCGCTACCTCTTTTTTGCGGAAAGCATAGACCAAGGGCTGCTGCACTCTCAATTCGGCCAATTACCCACGTGGCAGCTGCACTTCGTGTGCGGATGGAAAGGGCACAGCCCCTTCGGTACGGCCTCTACCATGCGCTGGCTGCGCGACAACTGCGCAGCCCCCGCCTCTGCCTATGTCGGCATGTGCGGTCAAGTGCCGTATTACCCCATCAATGTATACGGCGACTCCATTCACAGTGAATGGTACTACCAGCCCTTCGATGTGCTCTACCCCGGCAACTTTGCCAAAGAGACGCGCGATGTAGGCGCGGTATGCGGTGGCTTATCCCATTTCGGTGCATCATCCGCCTGTTCTTTCGGCGTGCCTGCCATCACCATGGGCGAGCCCGGGCACTGCGCCTACGCTGTTTACTTTGACGGCAAGTGGCATCCGTCGAACTCCATCGCCGGAGAAGATAAACGCAGCCCGCATTACGGTATTTGGGGGGAATACACGTGGAAGGCGCTGCAAATGCAAACCGACATGTATGAGCAAGCCGCCATCACTCGCGATGCGCAGCTGGTCATCAGTCTTGCCGGGGTCATGAAGGATTGCCGCAACCCCAACAATGCTCTTCGCCTGTACGAGTTGGCAGCGCAAATGCAACCACTCAACCGCCCCATTTGGGCGCAGTACATGCAAACCGCCTCCGGCACACTGGCCAAGCGTCCCCGCCGCTGGCTGGGTGTAAATGAGTTCCTCTGCAAGTCCATCGCGCCGGATGAACCCCAGCACTGCGCGGATTTGCTGCTGCAAACCGTGTACCCGGACATGCTGAAAGCCCTGCGCTCCCCCAAGCAAAAGCTGGAGGCATTTGAAAGCTACTTCCGCCACCTCCGCTCAATAGACAATGCGCAATGGGACGTTAGCGCACTCTTGAGCACTCAGTACCAATCCCTCGGCAAAGCCACCATCTACAAAAAACGCTATCTGCAAATGCTGGCGGACAACGTGGCGCGCGTGCCCGAGTTCGGCAGCATGATTACCTGGGCGGTCAAAAACGCCACCCATGAGAGCAAGGCCGTGCAGCGTGAGCTGCAGGAAATGCTACAAGGTGCAATCGCCACCACTCCCGCTGCAAAAGACCTCATCTCCGCTGCCGTCATTCGCGCGGCGGAAGAGCTGGGGGATATCGAGATGGCCAACGAGTGGAGCAAAGACTACCTGCCGGACACCGCCGGCGCCCCTGTACCCGTTTCCGCCGGAGCGCTGGTTACCCTGAGTTCATACGCGGAAAACCAAGAGTACATCCTGTCGCATGCCGCCGCCATCGCCGGGGGTGAGGGGCACATTACCAGCGAGCAGAGCGATTCCTCGCAGGGCAGCGAGAGCGTCACCCTGGTATTCCCGAAGCGCACCAACCTGGCCCGCATTGAGATTTTGGGGCATGGCAAACTCTCCGCAAACGGATATCTGTACTTGGAAACCAGCCAAGACGGCAAAACGTGGAAACATTTGATAGAACTTGGGGAAGAAGAATCCGCGGAATCCAAGCTGGACATGAGCATCACCAAAAACCCGCCCTCCGTTCGCTACCTGCGCATCACGGACAAAGGAATGAAGGGTCCCGCACAAATCAATTTCAGAGCCATCCGAGTATATGACAAGAAGAACGCTAAATAAGCTCCTTTGCGCCATCATGTGCGCTTTATGCTGTTGCGTATACGCAGCAGCAGCTGAGCGAGCAAAAGGATTCGACGAAGCGCTGAGCAAAGCCGGCAGTGATGGCGTGGCGGTCTACTGCTACGGCCCGGACTGGAATCCCCGCAGTGTTCGCTTACTCCAAAGTTTCTGGAACACACCGGCTGCGGAAGAAGCTGCCTGCAATGCCGTGATGGTGGCGGTTCCTTTCTATGAAGACAACTCGTCCCCGGCTGCGCAAAAAGACTCCGGAATCCGTGGCAGCATGAGTGCCCCGCGCTTCCAAGTTTGCCCCACTGTTCTTCTTTTTACCAAAGAAGGGCATTTGTACGCTACATTGCAGGGAAACGACTACTTGGGAAATGATGCCAAATGCTCCCTTGGCCTCAAAAATATGCGCGACAAGATTCACGCCCTGCGCGAGTTTCAAAAGCTGATGCAGGAGGCTGATGCTGAAGAAAAAACGGCTAAAAAGTTGGAACTTTTGGGAAAAGCGGCGGATTTACCCATCGATGTACCGCGTGAGGTGATAGACAGAATCACCGCAGCAGACCCGCAGGACAAAGCCGGCTACCACCGCCGCATCACCTTCAACGCCCGCGCGTTCATGTACGAGCTGATGGAAACGAAAGACGGATTCCTCAAACCCGATTTTGAGCCGGATATGCAAAAAATCCGCAAAGAATGCGAGGCGATTTTCAAGAGCAAAAACATCCGCCCCCGTGACAAGCAGGCGGTGTACAACCTCTACATCGGCCAATCTCGCCGTGAGCACGTGCAGGGCAACAGACTGCGTGGCATGATTCGCAAATCCCAAAAAGTGGATGAACATACCGACTACGGCCGCCTCTCCCCGAACCTGATGAAGCTTTGGGGCAGCCTCAAGCACAGACCGACCCCGGAGAATCGCCGCAAAAATGCCGCAGCCAAGCGAGAAAAAGCTCGCCAAGAGCGCAGCAAAAAACGCGCTGAGCGCAACATCGAAATCCACAAATAACGCCTCACCGCGCCATGATTTGTTTAATCGTCACCATCAACAAAAAGCAGAAAGTCACCATTCTTGAGCCGGTAATCGGCAAAGAGGTGATTATCGGTCGCGATGACACCTGCGATATCTCATTACAGCAGGCAGATGGGCTCTCTCGCCGCCATTGTTGCATACGCTTTGCAGAAAAGGAGGTGTACATTGCGGACATGGGTTCCACCAACGGCGTCTATGCTGATGCCGTCAAACTGGAAGGGGAAACCACCATGAAAGAGGGTGTCAAATACACCCTCGGCGATGCGGAAATGCAGATAACAGGCCTGCAACAATACGCCCCCAAACCCCAACCAAGCGAACCACAACCCCAAGACAAATCGGCAGAAACACCTGCCCCACCTAAAGCCGAACCGGCTGACACTCAAGCACCGAAGCCCGGCAAGCCCCCCATCGTGCGCACCAAAAAATCCTCTAAGTTGCTCAAGGAAGAAATGGAGGAGCTGGCAGCCAGCCGCAGGGTGCAATCCATGGCCAAGCAACTGAAGCGCCCGTCCGTCAGCCTCTTAGAGTTGCTGCTCGTCCTGCTGGGTGCCTTCGTTGCCGGTGTGTTTCTCAACAGCGCCGTTACCTATGGCGACCCGTTCACTCCCTTCAAGAAACAACCGCAGCCCCCTGCTCCGGTTGTCACTCCTCCCACGGCTGAAGAAGCCCCAGCCTTGACCGAGGAAGAGGAAAGCTCCGATACAGAGCCCGCCCCCGCAGAAGAAGCGGATGATACCCCCGAGGGTGAAACGATTGAGTGAGCGAAAAATCGGAAGTTGGAGGGGTATTTGTGGGATGATTTGCGAGCGCAAGCGAGCGGAATTCAGAGCCCCGGAGGGGCGCCATATAATAGCCCGGCGGTGGAGCCCCGCAAGGGGCGGAACACCGGGAACCGCCCCAAAAAAATAAATGCGAACCCCGGAGGGGTGGCATAAAGCGTGGCGCAAAAATGCCGCATTGTTTCAAAATGCCGCAAACATGATAAAACACGCGCAACCCCGGCTCGGAGCTTCGCTTCGCTACGGTCCTCGCCATTATATGTCACCACAGGTTCCCTGGGTTCCATTTCCTTTTTTGTTGCTATACAGGGGTTCCGTTCGCTGGCGCTCACTCCACCGCCTGCCTAACGTCCGTCGCCCTAAAGGGCTCTGAATTCCGCTCGCCAACTTCCGATTTATCGGGCGGGGCGTGGGCTGTAACAACCATAAACTTAAACAACAAAAAAGGCGTAGCAGTTTCATTCTGCTTGCCAAAGGGGATAGCATGCGCTAGAATGCGCCTGTTATGAAAAACACACTTTTTTTAGCTACCCTGTGCTTGGGGCTGCCCATGGTCGGCACGGAGGCTCAGGCCGCACCCGTGCAGGTAGTCACCCCGGATGGCGAGACCGTAGGCGAAATTACCGCCGCAGATGAAGATGCGGATGAGGCCGAGGCAGATGACAGCACGTCTGCTGCGGCTGAGGAAGATTATGATGAGGCTGACGCCGATTACGAGGAGGAGGATTATGAGGAAGAGGCGGACATCGTCTACACCGAGGAGCAAAAGGCGGATGCCTTGGCCAAGCTGAAGGACGATGCCGAGCAAAGCATC
>CAJGCY010000068.1 GCA_904501955.1 uncultured Akkermansia sp.
CCTCCGCTCTGTCGCTAACGCTCCGGCGCTCCGGGCTCGAATATTAGGGGGGAGCCTACCGGTGGTTTCGTCGCTTCGCGACTCCACCACCGGCTACTGTCTTTCGCCCCTATCGGGGCTTCAAATTCCGCTCGCTTCGCTCGCCAACTTCCGATTTATCGCGCAGCTTGCGAGCCGAGGGGGTCGCCCGCTCCCAGGCGCTTCGTACGACGAAAAAACGCGGGGCAAGCGATAAAGAGGGCTTGAAGCCCCTGCTCCGATAGGGCGAATTACTCCGGCGCTTGGTCATCATTACCGAGAGCCAGCTCGCGTTCGATGTCCTCCACGCTGGGCAAGGAGCTCTTCCATTCATCGGAAAGGGCGGACGCCAATTCGTATTTGGAAATGCCGATGGGCCGATTCGCATCACGGAGCGCGTATTCAGCCACCACGCGGTTCTTATTCTTGCAAAGCAGTAGGCCTATTGTAGGCGCGTCCTGAGCGGAACGCATCTGCTCATCCACCGCGGTTATGTAAAAACCGAGTTGCCCTAAGTGCTCCGGCTTAAAATCCGTTGTTTTCAATTCAATGACCACATAGCAATGCAATTTGATGTGGTAGAAGAGCAGATCGATGTAAAAATCCTCGCCGCCCACTTCCAAATGCACTTGCTTACCGACAAAGGCGAAACCCGTTCCTAATTCGAGCAGGAAGTCGGACAAACGAGAGACCAGCGCCTGCTCCAGCTCACGCTCCCGGACGTCGGCAGAGAGGCCGAGAAACTCCAGCTTGTAGGGATCTTTAAGGGTTTCACGAACCAAGTCAGACTGCGGAGGAGCCAAAGTGATTTCAAAATTATTCTGAGCGGAGCCGATGCGTTCCGCCGTACGCAACTCAATATGGTGCACCAGCACATTCCGAGACCAGCCATGTTGCACTGCCAGAGCAGCGTATTGCAAACGTTCTTCCTTTACAGATAGCTTTGATAATAATGTGATAAGATGGTACCAAGGCAATTGCGCAAGTGGTTCTTGCGTAATTTCATCCCATGTCCAAGAAGCTGAGAAAAGACACATATAATCAAGATTCCGAGCAGAAAAACCTTTCATCTCGGGAAATTCTCGGCGCAAGTCCTCAGAAATTCGTTTAATTACCTTAGCCCCCCACCCGTTCTGATTTTTGTGCAACAAAATGCTCTGCCCTATATTCTAATACAGCTGCACTAGCTCACGATTGACAGCCAAAGCCGCACGCTGCTGAGCAGCACGGATTTGGCGTTTGAGTTAAATAAACCACTCACCGTATTCTGATGGAACTGATTCAATCTCGGACATGGTACTCATTTTTACAGATGTTCACAGGAACAGCACGCTTGAACGGGCATAGGAGAGGCCGGTATGTAGCCTTGGCTGCATGGTATCACACAATAAGCCTCCGATGCAAACAAAAAAACGTGATGTCCCCGTTTTTTCGGTTGGGCACTTATCATAAGGCGGGTGCGAGCGCAGGTGTGCGGATGCTCGAACACCTGCACCGCCCCTATCAGGGCACTAACCCACGCTCGAGCAGATGCTCCGCCCACTCCTCCTGCTCATACTGCACGCACAGTTCGTAGAGCTTTTTGGCGGTGTCACCATCCGGCTGCAGCCCGCATTTCACCAAGCAAACAAACAACTCTGCACACTCATAGAGCTCCTCCTTATCAAGCCCCAGCTCAAAAAGCTGCAGCACCACGGGCTCCTCCGAGGCAATTTCACCCGTTTGCAACAAACGGACAAGGTAGCCGAGCTTCTGCTCAAGGGTTACGCCGCGCTGCTCCGGCAAGAGCTCAAAAAAGCGCTTGCGGTTCATCACCTTTTTCGCCGGTGCCTGCAAGGCAATGCCTGCTTGGCGGTAACGGGCGTGAATGACATTACGCACCATCTGCACATGGTGGTCCGCTGCTAAATCCAGCGGAGAATGCCCCTCTGCATCACGCACAAACACCTCAGCCCCATGGTGCAACAGCAACTTCACACAGGCGCTGTCGCGATTCATCAGCGCGCACATGAGCGGGGTGCGCATTGCAGCCGTGCGCGGCTTATCCGGCGAAGCGCCGCTTGCCAGCATAGCGGCCAAGGCCTGAGCATCACGCGCCCGCACCGCCCCCAACACGCTGACGGGTCGCCCCGGCTCGCGCAGCATGGGGCCTAAAAGACACTCCACCTCATACGCATCATACACGCCCATATCGCGAGCATTCGCCCCGGCACGCAGCAGCAGGCGGACGGCCTCCGCGGAATCCGCATACTCCACGGCATAGTACAAGGATGACGGCACCATGCGCTCCATGCGGCACATGCACAGTGAGGCACCCTCCGCCAACAGGCGGCGCATGGCCTCCATATCATTCAGGCACAGCGCCTGCATCACGGTGGCAGGCCTGTGCGGCGCCGCCAGCATAGCCAGCACCTCCGGCTGCAGTGCAAAGTCTCGCAGCTCGGTGGCCTTCAGGCTCTCCCGAACCACCACGGCCAAGTCCTCATCGGCATCCACCATCATGGCGCACTCCGTTGCCAGCATCTCGGCACATGCCGTATGCCCCTGCTCCACAGCAGCTTTCAGCGCGCTGTACAGGTAAGAGTCCTCCGTACCGTACTCCAGCAGCAAGCGCACGCACGCCGCATGCCCGGCACGCGCCGCCATCACCAGCGCATTGCCCGTGCTGATGGGGGCGAGCTCCGCCCCGCCGGCCAGCAGAAGCTCCACACACGCAGCATGCCCCTGCACCGCGGCGCGCCCCAGTGGCTTCAGCCCGGTGTATGAGATATTGGCATACGCCCCCTCATACAGCAGCATGCGCACACAATCCGCCGCCCCCAGCTGCGCCGCATATTGCAGCGGGCTGAGCCCATTCTCCATGCGCGCATTCACATCCGCCCCTCTCAGCGCCATAGCATGCACGGCCATGCCGTCGTTCTGCTCAATCGCTTCCTGCATGCCTACGCTCTCGGGGGTATTTTGTGTAGTGGTCATCGTCATCAATAAACTCCTCTCTATATATAGGTGAAGCGAAAAAAGAACTGCAAAAACACTTTTGTTGAATTATGTATGGGTTACAAAAATTCAACATTCCCACACGGGCTCGAAGAATTGTGTCATACAGGGAAAGATCCCATCCACCCTATACCGCCCTTCTTGTTGTCTACTTATACAGCACCCCTTAACAATGCCGCCCTGACTTCATTAACAAGCATCGAACGAACAAAACTATTTCCTCTTACCATGAAAAATTTTATTCCAAGCGCTTATAGAGTCATTCTTTACTTGCTGAGGTGTTTTTTTTGTCAGCATTAATAGCATCCTCAGAAGCGCCAAACATCAATAGTAGCGAAACATTTTCTTCATTTAACGCCTCGCTAGCATAATGCAATGGCGTATTTCCATGTTTATCTCGGGCATTGATATCTGCACCAGCTTGAAGCAAAAGTTTAACAACCATTCCATTTTTATTTTTTGAAGCCTCGTGCAACGGAGTCGCCCCTTCAATATCGCAAGCATTAACATTTGCGCCAGCCTTTAACAAGGCATTAATCGCCTTATCACTTCCTTTTTCGGCAATTATATGTAACGGTGTTTGAAAACAATCATCAATACAAGCATTTACATCCGCACCAGCATCATACATAAACGAAATAATTTCATCATCAATACATCCCCATCCATCTATAAAATGTATAGGAGCACGGCCATATTCATCCTTCAAATTGATATCAGAACCGTTTTTAAGCAAAGCACTAATGAGTTCCTTATTCCTCAAATCTACTGCTTCATGAAGAGGATAAAACGCATACGAACCGTTTTTACCTTTACCGGTTCCCTCTTTTAGGAGAGCACCCGCTTTCAATAACTTCATGGCACTTCTACAATTTATTGCAGAAAAAGCATACATCAGCGCTGTTTTACCTTCATTATCAACTGCATTTATATCAGCACCGGACTCTAACAATAACGTGAGAATAGGTAATGCGAGATTAGCAGCGTAATGCAGAGGGGTGCAACCATCGCTATTTTTCAAATTAACGTCAACTCCACTTTCTATCAAGAATTGAACGTGCTTTGCAATGTCTTTATTACCTGCTGTTTTCAGTACATAATGAAGTATAGAGCCAGCCTTAACTATGTTTTTCAACAGCTCATCATTCCCGCCATCATAATCGAGCACCGTTTCTCCTTTATTATTAGCAATATATGGTTTAGCTCCCGCTCTCAATAACATGTGTGTTGCTGCAACATTTTTGGCTAGCACTGCATAATGCAAAGGAGTGTTTCCATAAGCATCAACGGCATCTAAATTTGCGCGTTTCAATATCAACCGTTTCAAAACACTAATATACTTTTCATTACCAGCCGTATAATGAAGAAGTGTTTTCTGTTCAGCTCCGCGAAAATTAACATCAGCACCTTCAGATATAGCGCTATCCAACGCTTTTACATCGTGCGCTTTGATAGCCTGTAACAATTTCACACCCGGAGATTCTGTTATTCGCTTTTCATTCGGACGTTGACCATCATTGTAGCGCCCACTGCATTCTTTTACAAACGCGCAATAATACTTTAAACTGGTCTTTATATAATTCAACTCAGCTGCTTTGAGAGACATATTAATCTCGATGTCACGAAAAAGGAATTCGGCATACTTGCGGACACTCATGTAATTTTTATTTTTATAAAAATCGAATGGAATATCCAATTTAGTACGCAGATACTCAGAACATTTCATTACCCCTGATACATACTGATCAACTGTGGAGGAAGGCAAGTTCTTAAATAACAACCAATTTTCAAACAGAACTTGTTGTTTTGTTACATGTGGCATAATGATTTATTAATTTAAGTTTCGATTATTTTCAGCACCTCTCAAACTATGTAAAATCAGCAGTTACGGCATAACTTTCCGGCAATGAGAAAGCGTAGATATTTACCCCATCCGGCCGAGCACCTACCCACATTTATTACATCTTTCAGCAAGTATTCCAGCTCCGCACGAGTTTTGAGTCTGACGTCCTCCTGATTAAGCCCCAGTTTGCGCATAGCCGACTTTGTGTTGGAAACATAATCGCGTCGGGATTTACCACTCACCGCACGCATCGCAGGACACTGCAAAAACTCAGCGCCCAGATAAATTCCGTCTACATTCAACACCTGAGTATTATCATGGTCCGCCGTATTTACAACTTTTCTTCCGGCTAAAACGCTGATGTACGAGTTCCACGGACTCTTACAATGCTCATACTCAACCGGAACCGCATTCACCAACGTTTCAGCATGAGCGTTAATGTACGATTTAATATCATCGGGAGAAGCATCTTTCTGCAACGGTCCTGTGACAGAACTCCAGTTTAAAGCTCGATGCACGCAATGTATCTTGGATACGTATGTAATTTTGCTCTTCTCAGTTTTCAGCTTAGAAAACTGTGCGCACTTGATATATTCGGTAATCCCGAATATATCATTGGCTGAAGCAGGGAGCACAAACTCCTGCGAGAATTTATCGTCTTCTTCTTTCATATTAAGTTTTATGTATTTTTTTATCTACTGCCTACACTGGTGCTGCAAAGAGTTAGTCGATAGCTGATTGACCTTTCGTAATCTTCACGAATTCCACGTAACGCCCCAAAACGGACAGGATACCGTTATGGCGAGCTCTGTCTTGAGGTGAAAGTGAGGCATGCAGTTCCTGTACCTTTTTCTCAAGTTCATCAGCATCCGTCATGGAATAGAAATCAATATTCCTCCCCAACTGCTCACAAGCCAAAGCAGAGCAAGCCTTGACGCGGAAGGCATACAAATTCGCAGTTCCTTCGGTATATTCCCTCTCCTTCAACCAATTCCTAAAACCTTGTTTTTTATCTTGTATATCAGACATATTGTTCATTTATATTTATCAGCAACATCAGCGGCTGGGTATATACCCAACCGCTGATGATACCTACATTAATTTTTAAGCCATCGCGAATTGACGTTGCTTATCCTTCATATACTCCACGTAACGCTCCAAACCACACTTGCGAGAATGATTGCTCCTCGCGCTGTAATTCATATAAGAAGGCAAGCGGAGTAACTCTTTCACCCTTTGTTCGACAGCATCAGCGTCCGTCATAGCAAAGAAATCAAGATGTTCGCAACCCATCAAATTCTCACGTGCAAACTTAGAACTGGTGTTCACTCCGGAAGCATATGAGTTTGCAGTATTAGCGCTAATCCCTCGTTCTACCAGCCAATTCACAAAGGACTGCCTCGGAGATACAGACGCAGTTAATCCAACAGAACCGAAGTTGACAGTAACGATATTGGGTGAGGATTTACGGGGAGAGGACTGCTTACCAGTGTCTTGTTTGGGAGCAGGTGAGGAAGTACGCGGGAGTTTATCGCCCAAAGAAATCAATTTCAGGGCACGCACAAACAACTCCGAACCGTCGGCAGCACCGTGTTGCTCAACGGACTGGACCAAGGGAACGATCAGTTCGGATTGAAAATCCTCGTTGAACAGAACAGAAACGGAGAAACCACCCAAGTTTTCACTTTGAAGGAAAGCAGTAAGTTCGTCCATCATTTCGTTTACCTGCTGCAGGGTAGCATTTTTGACATGGGGAGAAGCAAAAATCAGCTGAGCTTCGTCCACACCGAAATAGGCACGCAAAGCGATGATGATGCGCAAGAACTTAGATACGATTTTTTTGGCGGTTACTTTGCGACCACCGCTGTAATTGAGGCCATTTTCATGGAAAGCGACTTCTACCGCAATGGCCTTATATTTACCATCCTCTAAACTGAGGCCCAATACATCACACTCAGTTTGAGCAATCAATTGCTCCAAATTCGCCGTCTTTTTGAAGATGAGAGAGGGCGCATCTGAGGTGTCAGTAATGGTATCATCAGCATCAAACTCGGTGGAATCAGCATCGGTATTGCTGCCATCTTCCACTTTGGTAATAACATCCGCAAAATATGCTTCAGCAGCAGTTTTCAAACGCTCCAGTTCCTCAACATTTTCAAGGGGCCATTCCGGAACGGGTTTCCAATTCGTTTGAACGATGCGACATTGCTTGACTTTGCGAAGCCAAGAATAAACCATTGATTCAGCCATTTCGATTTTCATAACAAGAAGAAGTAAGGGGTTAAGAGTTTCTTTTAGTGTATTCTATCGCATTTCCATCGCGTTGTATAGCTTTTTTTTGCCCAAAGCTAAAAAAACACCTCTTATTACACAATAAAGTGCATATAGGGGGACGCGATGGAATGCGAGAGAGCGAGGGTTAGGGGAGGAAGGAGGGAGGGAAATCACTCCAACGGAATGCTGACGCCGGCGAGGCGGCGGCGGGAGGTGCGGGGTGCAGGCCGGCGGAACATGATGGGGTATGGGGGGAGCTCGTGCGCCTCAGGCAACAGCGCGGTGAAGTGGGCGGGGTTGGCAGCGCGCACGGCGGTAAGCCAGGGGCGGCGGAGGCAGGGAAGGCCTTTCCAAGTAGCCAGCAAGGTGCCGGTGATGGCGGCGTTGGTATCCGTATCGCCACCGGCGGTGACGACATCCACCAAAGCGCAGCGGAAGGAATCGGCATGCTGCAGCTGGTAGAAAGCGCCATGCAGGGCAACGAGCACCCAGCCGATGAACTCGCCATCGTAATCCGGGCGGCGAGCGCTGTGCGCAATGGTCTCCACCAGCGGGGCGGACATGCCCTGCACCTCGGCAAACTCCAGTGCAGAGTCCACGATACCCGCTGCCGTGGCACCGGGTTGCATGGCCTGCAGCAAGGCGTGCACAAACACCATATTGGCCTCACCGCAAATGGGGTGGGGGTGGGTGAGGGCGGCATCCTCACGGGCGGCGGTCTGCCAGTCGAACCCGGGGTGAGAGGCTGCCCACAGGGCAATGGGCATCACGCGCATAAGCGCGCCGTTGCCCTGCGACTCCGGGTTCGGGTTACCGGTGAGGGCGGCCTCCGTCGCCTCGCCGATGTCCGGCGGGTCAGTCGCCAGCCACTCGCGGTAGCGCTTGAGGGCGGCGTCGCGGCTCCAGCCCCGGGCATCCTGCAGGGCGAGGTGCAGGCAGTAGGCCATGTGCGTATCATCCGTCACCTCGCCGGGGAGGCGGTCCGTGCAGATGCCGAAGCCCGGCACCATTTCGCACAAGCCTTTGGGGTACTTGGCGATGATGTCCTCGTGGTAGCAGAACTCCGCGGGGGCACCCAGAGCATCACCGATCATCAAACCCGCCCACGCAGCAGCGGCCGTTTTTTTGAACTTTTTGTTACGAATAGTCATAAGGGAATGAAAGAGGCTGCAAAACACAGCTCTCTACATATAGGTGCGATAAAAAATCATCAAAAAATCTCATTTTGTTGAGAAATGAACAAGTTACACAAAAACAGCATCCTACAGAGGGTGAAAAATTCCGTGTCATACATGATAAAAAAATGCATTTTTTTGAAAAAAGCGGGGACAATCACCGCAAAAGGGCACACTAACAGCGCGTTTAGGCACAAATAAAGATTGCCATTTTGCGCAAAGTCTGCTAAACTCTGCGCGCGCAACTTACTTACTACAACCGCAGCATGGCTATACCGTTCTTCAGCAAATTACGCGACAAAAAGACACACCTGAAACTCATCAACCGTGAGCTTCAAAAGGTGCGCGACGAGATAGCTGCGCAGACGGAGGTATTTGAGCCCCACACCCGCGAGTACATGCGCACCATTTGCCGAGGACAGGGTAAGATGCTGCGCCCGGGCTTGGTGCTGCTCACGGCAGCCGCTACCGGCGGCATCAAGAAAGAGCACATCACCTTTGCCGCCCTGCTGGAAATGATTCACATGGCCTCACTCATACATGATGACGTGCTGGACAAGGCGGACGTGCGCCGCGACCAGCCCACGCCGAACGCACTGTGGGGCAATGAGCTTGCGGTGCTGCTGGGTGATAGCCTGCTGGCTCAGGCCATTGTGATGGGCACGGAGATAGGTGGCAGCAAGTTCTGCCGCCGTATGGCCGTGGCCATGCGCGACCTCTGCCAGGGGGAAGTGGAGCAGTCCTCCCGCCTGTGGGATGCCGACATGAGCCGCGCGGACTACTACGAGCTCATCCGCAAGAAGACGGCCACCCTCTTCGCCATTGCCATGAGCGGCACGGCCTACCTGCAGGGCATGGATGATGAGATGACGGAGCAGCTGAACCGCATGGGCACCCTGCTGGGCATCTCCTACCAAATTTACGATGATTGCCTGGACCTGACCGGCACGGATGAAAACGCAGGCAAGACGCTGGGCACGGATGCCGAGAAGGGCAAACTGACCCTGCCGGTGTTCTTCCTCATGGAGTCCTCATGCGAGGACGTGGCAGACCACGTGCGCAACTGTGTGGAGCGCCACGAGGAGATAGATTACGACGCGCTGCGAGGCACGGAGGCCTTCCGCGAGGCCATCAAACTCTCCGTAGAGGAAGGCCTGACCCGCAATGAGGAAGCCCGCGAGGTGCTGTGGCTGCTGCCGGACACAAAGGCGCGCAAAGCCTTGGCGGAAATGACTTACCGTTTGGATGACCTGCTGCGCGACTGCTGCAACGGGCTCTGATAAGGAATGCACCCCCTGCCCCACCCCCTTACCATGAGCATAAGGCCGGAAAAGATGCTGCCCGAAGCCCCGGGACTGGCCGCTGCCGTGTGGCAACAGCTCTACCCCATTGCAGAGCAAGCGGCGGAGCATGAGCCTAAGCTCATGGGCATACTGGATGATGTGGTGCTGAGCCGCACGGGGCTGTGCAATGCTGTATCCGTGCGCTTGGCGCGCAAGCTCTCCCGCCGTGATATGGGGCGTGATGAGCTGGAGCCCCTCATCCGCACGCTGTTGAAGAGCAACCCCACCGTCGTGGAGTGCATAGCGGCGGATTTGCTGGCTGTGGTAGAGCGCGATGCCGCTTGCCACAACGCGCTGGAGCCACTGCTGTTTTTCAAGGGTTTTCACGCCCTCGCCACCTACCGCGTGGCGCACCTGCTCTGGCAAGAGGGGCGCTACCTGCTCGCCCTGCTCTTCCAAAGCATGAGTAGTGAGGTGTTCGGGGTGGATATTCACCCCGCCGCGCAGATAGGCTGCGGTATTTTGCTGGACCACGGCACCGGCTGCGTGGTGGGTGAGACCGCCATTGTGGAGAACAACGTCTCCCTGCTGCATGAGGTGACGCTGGGCGGCACCGGCAAGGAAAAAGGCGGCGCGCGCCACCCCATTGTGCGCAGCGGCGTGCTCATCGGCGCCGGTGCGAAGGTGCTGGGGCGTGTGGAGATAGGCGAGTGCGCCAAGGTGGCAGCCTCGTCCGTGGTGCTGGCGGATGTACGCCCGCACACCACCGTGGCAGGCGTGCCCGCGCAAGAGGTAGCCTCCTCCGCCCCCGGAGATGTTTCACCCGCTCTCTGCATGCAGCAGAGCATAGATGCTGAGCCATGATTACGGAAGTAGACATACACTTGCCCCTGCGCAAGGCGATGAAGGATGACGCCCGCCGCAAAGCCGTAGCGCAAACGCTGCAAATCTCCCCCAAACGTGTGCAGGGCATGCGCCTGCTCAAGGACAGCATCGACGCCCGCCGCCGCCCCATTGCCAAGCAGTTACGCCTACTCGTCGCGGTGGATGAGCCCCTGCCCGAGGCTCCGCTGCCCACCCGCCATTATGCTCCCCTTCCCCCCACAGCCAAGCGCGTGATTATCGTCGGCAGCGGTCCCGGTGGCCTTTTTGCCGCACTGCGCTGCTTGGAGCTGGGCATGCGCCCCATCGTGCTGGAGCGTGGCAAAGATGTGACTGCCCGCCGTTTTGACCTGCAGCCCCTCCACCTCGGTGATTTCGTGAACGCGGAGTCCAATTACTGCTTCGGTGAGGGTGGGGCAGGCACCTTCTCGGACGGCAAGCTCTTCACCCGCGCCACCAAGCGCGGCCCCGTCATGGAGGTGTACGAGACCTTCGTGGCTCACGGCGCCTCACCGGAGATTCTGACGGATGCCCACCCGCACATCGGCTCCGACCGCCTGCCGGACATCATCAAAGCCATGCGCCACAGCATTCTCAACGCCGGGGGTGAGGTGCACTTCGACACCCGCGTGTGCGCCCTACTGCGCTCTGCGGACGGCAAGCGCCTGCTCGGCGTGCGCTCCTCGGATGGCAAAGAGTGGGAAGGCAGCGCCGTCATCCTAGCCACGGGGCACAGCGCGCGAGATGTGTACCGCATGCTGCATGAGGAGGGCCTGTTGCTGGAGCGCAAGGCCTTTGCCGTGGGTGTGCGCATAGAGCACCCGCAAGCGCTGATAGACGCCGCGCAGTACCACCTGCGCCCCGGTGAGGAGCGCCCCTATGGCCTGCCCGCCGCCCGCTATGCACTGGCCACAAAGATTCAGGACCGCGGCGTGCACTCCTTCTGCATGTGCCCCGGCGGCCACATCGTGCCCTCCGCCACAGCGGCGGATGAGGTGGTGGTCAACGGCATGTCGCTCTCACAGCGCAATTCCCCCTATGCCAACTCCGGATTCGTGGTCACCGTAGAGCCGCAGGATACGGATGCCTACGCGGCGGAGCACGGCGTGCTCTCCGGCTTGGCCTACCAGAAGGCGCTGGAAATTGCCACCGCGCAAGCCGGTGGTGGCCGCCAAAAAGCCCCCGCCCAGCGCGTGGTGGACTTCATTGCAGGCCGCGTATCCGCCACCCTGCCCGCCACCACATACGACCCCGGCCTGACCCCCTGCGACCTCAATGCCCTGCTGCCTGCACAGGTGGCTTGGCGCATGAAAGAGGGCTTGCAGCACTTCAACCGCAAGCTCCGTGGCTTTGCGGGGGAGGACGCCCTGCTCATCGGCTGCGAGACGCGCACCAGCTCCCCTCTGCGCATCCCCCGCGACAAAGAGACCCTGCAGCACGTACAGCTCGCCGGCCTTTACCCCTGCGGTGAGGGCGCAGGCTACGCCGGTGGCATCGTCTCCGCCGCGCTGGATGGCCGCCGCTGTGCTGAGGCCGTCGCTGCGGCGCAGTAACGATAGGAGGCTACCACATGAAATCACGCACCCTATACCATGTTGCATACATCATCTTAGGTGCATTCGTGTGGTGGGGCGTCCACCGGGCGGATGCGTATGAATCATGTGGTTTTGAGGACGTGCTGACCCTGCAAGCGGTGTATCCGTATTTCTTTTTCGGAACGGCGGTGTTGGCAATTGCAAGCGCCGGTGGCAAATCCACCTTGTTACCGCTGCTCACGTGTTTGCTGATGAGCCTGCCTGCGGGGCTGGCATGCCATGGCATCTGCGGACACGCCTCATACTCGTGGCTGGTATTGCCCTGCTTTCTCCTTTCCCTTTACTACCTCCCCTTAGCCATCAAACGCTTGTATACCGCGCCAACGGCCGGAAAGGTGTTCGCCCTCATCCTATTCGCACTCCTGTACGCATACACCGTCATCATGCCCCCGGCATTTGTATAATTTTCGGCGTTGTTTATGTTCACGGGTGATACCCCACCATTACCTCCGCCCGATAAATCGGAAGTTGAAGAATAGTTTGCGAGCGATAGCGAGCCTAAATCAGAACCCGCGTCAGCGGGTGACCTAACTTAGCCTAGGGCGTAAGCCCTAGGTAACAAGCAAAATAGAAATGGAGCCCGAGCTGCCTGAGCGCCAGCGAAGGCGACGAGGGCGGCATATAGTGCGAGGACCGTAGCGAAGCGGAGCTCCGAGCCGGCGTGGCGCGTGTTTTGTTTGTGCGTTAATATCCCATTGATAATGCGATGTCATAAGACGAATTGATGCATACGGGATTTCTTCGCACTTACGTGCTCCGGGAGGGTTATGCCACCCGCATACCGTTTCGGCAAGCCTCAACG
>CAJGCY010000069.1 GCA_904501955.1 uncultured Akkermansia sp.
CAAGTGAGTTTAGCCTTGATTGTGGAGCGCAATCAGGTATAATAACGCGCAAGGATTATGATTGAACAGTTACGCAAACGACTTTTGGATAGGGAGCACCCCGTGCGCATTCATCTTATCGGTGTAGCCGGAGCCGGCATGAGCGGATTGGCTCGCATGTTGCTTGAAATGGGGCACCGCGTCAGCGGGTGCGACCGCGTAACGAGCACAGAAACCGAGAGGCTGCAACAGGCAGGGCTTGTATTCTCCTGCCCCCACAGCGCAGAATCCGTTCAAGATGCAGAGATTATCATCTACTCCAGCGCCATCCGCGAGGAGAACGTAGCGCTTGCAGCAGCACGTAAAAACGGCAGCCTGTGCCTGCGCCGAGCAGAGTGTTTGGCCGCCATCCTCAACAACAAGAAAGGCATAGTCGTAGCAGGTACGCATGGCAAGACCACTACATCCGCCATGTCCGCCCACCTGTTGCGAGAGGGGCGCATGCGCCCGTGCCACTACGTCGGCGCAGAGATTCCCGTGCTGGGAGCCAACGCCCACTGGACACAGGACAGCGAGTACTTGGTTGCCGAAGGTGACGAGAGTGATGGCACCCTGGTCAACTACATCCCGGAGCACAGCATCATCCTCAACATCGAGGCTGAGCATTTGGACTTCTACCGTGACCTCGACCACATCAAAGAGGTATTCCATCGCCTGTGCCGCCAAACTCGCGGCAAGCTCATCTACTGCAAGAATGATGCAGGCGCGCATGACGTGTGCTCCCAATACCCGAACACCATCTCCTACGGTTGGCAAGATGCGGATTACACCGCAACAGAGCTGACTGTCAAGCGTGGCCGTACCCTCTATACCATCAATCACAAAGGCGAGCCCCTCGGCCGAGTAGAGCTGGGCATCCCCGGTCGCCACAATGTGCTCAATTCCCTTGCAGCCACGGCTCTCGCACTTGAGCTCGGGTGTGACTTCGCCAGCATTACCCGCGGATTGGTCAGCTTTGCAGGCGCCCGTCGTCGTTTTGAAACGAAGTATCTTTCCCGCCACTACCGCATCGTGGACGACTACGGTCACCACCCCACGGAAATTGCAGCGACCCTGCAAACGGCGCAGAGCCTGAAGCCAGAGCGCCTCATCGTACTCTTCCAGCCGCACCGCTACACGCGCACCCAGCTGCTGCGTGACGATTTCGGCAAAGTATTACAAAACGTTGATAAGCTATACGTTGCGGATGTGTACCCCGCCAGTGAGCCGCCCATTCCCGGCATCAGCGGGCAAACCATCGTGGATGCGGTATTGGAAAACGCACCGGTGGACGCAGCATTCCTGCCGAACCTGAATTTGGCTCACCACACGGTGGGCAACGTACTGCGCCCGGGGGACATGTTCATCACCCTCGGCGCGGGCAACGTGCATGAAGCAGGCAGCAAGATTGCGGCAGACCTGCGCATTTTGGCTGAGATGCAGCAAGAATGCGGTGAGGACATCAACTTCCGACTCTATGAACCCATGAGCAAGCACACAACCATGGGCGTAGGCGGTGAAGCTCAGTACTGGGTAGAGCCCAACAGCTTCAGCAAGATGCAAGCCGTGGTCAACTTCTTCAAAGACCGCAACATCCCCGTCCACATTATCGGCCGTGGCTCCAACGTCATCGTGCGCGAAGGCGGCATTCGCGGTGCCGTCATCCACCCCACCCTCGGTGACTTCGATAAAATCGAGATGCAGGGGCGCAACATCGTTGCCGGTGCAGGCGTGAAGCTCAAAAAGCTGGCCGCATTTGCCGCGCAGAACGGCATCGCCGGTTTTGAATGGATGGATGGCATCCCCGGCTACGTGGGTGGCAGCCTGCGTATGAATGCCGGCGCAATGGGGGGTGACATGTGGAGCGTATTCCGCTCCGCCATTGCCCTCAACGAGGATGGTGACATCGTGGAGTTCGAGAAAGAGAACATGAAGGGCGCCGTCTACCGTCGCATCCCCGAGTTCGAGCACAACATGGTCATGCAGGCCACCTTCTGCGGCACGCCGGATGATCCCCAAGCCATCGGCGCACGCATGGATGCCAGCAGAAACCACCGCAAGACCACGCAGCCGCTTGCACCCAGCGCCGGTTGCACCTTTGTGAACCCGGAAGAGATTCCCGCCGGCAAACTCATCGACGAGCTCGGGCTGAAAGGCTTCAGCATCGGCGGTGCACAGGTGTCGGAGGTGCATGCCAATTTCATCATCAACAAGGGAGGAGCCAAAGCCACGGACATCACCGAGTTGATAGACTACATTCGCAACAAGGCAAAAACGGAGCGAGACATCACCCTGAAAGCCGAGGTACAAGTCATCGGCGACCGCGAGCCTCAGTTCTGATTCACGGCAACACACACATAGCAGCAACATGAAAAAACTCACCAAAGAGACCGCCATTGCCCTACTGATGGGAGGCCCCGGTTCCGAACGCGCAGTATCCATGGTATCCGGCAACGCAGTGCTCGAAGCCCTGCAAGCGGAGGGATTCACTAACGTAACACCCGTCATCGTAGAAAGCGAGCGCCCTGCCATTCCGGAGGGCACGGAGCTTTGCTACAACATGATTCACGGCACATACGGCGAAGACGGTGGCCTGCAAAGCTACCTGGAAGAGCTCGGCATTCCCTACACCGGCGCCGGTTCCGTTACCAGTCGCAACTGTTTCGACAAAATCCTCACCAAAAAAGCATTCGTTGCAGCGGGCGTTCCCACCCCGGCAGATGAAATCATCAAGCCCGGACAAATGCCGACCATCGGTGTACCATGCGTCATCAAGCCCCCGTGTGAGGGTTCATCCGTAGGTGTCAGCATCGTTAAAACGGAAGAAGAATTGCCTGCAGCCGTGGCTGAGGCCGCAAAATACGGCACGGATTTGCTGGTAGAGGAGTTCGTGGATGGCAAGGAGCTGACTGTCGCTATTTTTGACGGCACCCCCCTGCCCGTCGTGCACATTGCACCGCGTGAAGGGTTCTACGACTTCGCCAACAAATACCCGGCACTGTCCGGTGGCGTCGGTTCAGACTACATCTGCCCGGCAGATATCACGGAGGAAGAGACCAAGGCCGTGCAGGCCGCAGCCCTTGCAGCATACAAAGCGCTCAATGTGGAAGTATACGGTCGAGTGGACGTACTGCTTACGGCAGAAGGCAAGCCCTACGTGCTGGAGATTAACACCATCCCCGGCATGACCGGAGCATCACTCTTCCCGAAAGCAGCAGCAGCCGTCGGCATCAGCTTCGGGGAGTTGTGCGCACGCATCGCGGAGATTTCTCTCAATCAGGCGCGAGGCTAAATAATGAAACGCAGCGCAAACAAGTACCGCACGCCGAAGGCGCAGGAGAACATCAGAGAGCTGGAGAAGCAACTCTCCTTCAAGGAGCGTCTCTTCAGCATATTAGCGTTCAAGCGCGGCATCAATCGCCTGAGCAAATGGACGCTCATTGTGGTGCTGTCTCTTGCGGCCATTGTCGGGCTTACCTACACTGTGCGCTGCATCTTCGACTCCGCTTACGGCAGCGAAATCCAGAACGTGAATTACACCTCCAAGCACAACATCCTCAGCAAACAGCAGGTGATGCACATGCTTGGTATCAGTGATGACACGGATCTGGATTCACTGCCGATAGATGAGCTCATCAGCAAGCTTAACAACCACCCCGCCATCAACCACGCCCAAATCACCAAAGAGGGTACGGATAGCTTGCACGTCAGCATCGAAGAACACGCCCCCATCGCCTTTGTCGAAATGGCAGACAGCGCCATCACCGGCAAAACCACTCGCCTCTACGTCAACCCCGAGGGCGAACTTTTCAGCATTGACCCCAAACTGCACCTCCGCTTCAACAACCTGCCCGTTTGGCTGCTCAATGTCGGCGATGTCAAGCAATTCATTCCCGGCGAGAAGCTCAACAAAGAGCTGTACGAACCCATCTTGGAGCTCATCATTGCCTCTAACGCGTATGAGCTGGCTGAGCTGCCGGCCATCTCCACCATTGAGTGCCCGGACCGCTACACGCACCAGTGGAGAATCATTCTTCACCTCGAAAACGGCACCGTTGTCTCCATGAATAAGTTCGCAGGCATTCGCGAGCAGCTCTACAGGCTCGTCAAAATCATCAGCCATGCCCGCAGCAATGGTAAACACCTCAAAAACGTGGAGGTAGCCCCCTCTGAATATCCGTCTTTCCGTTACGCGGATTAAATTAATTACGAGTCATAAAAAATGCGTTCATCTTCTTTATTTTACTTGACAAGACGTTGATATGTCAGTAGAATGTGCGCGCACAAGTTCCGGTCTGATACATGGATTGGAGCGGGTCTGAGACCCGCTCTTTTTTTGTAGCAGACTGACACTCAAAACACATCACATCTCCGATATGGCCGCCACAGACATCTCCGCACTGATCGATTACTACGTTCGCGAAAAAGACCTGACCCGCGAGCGCGTTACACAGGCTCTGGAAGCCTCGTTCCTCACCGCGTATGCCAAAATGGTACCCGGTGCAGACCGTATTCGCAACATTCGCGCCATCATTAACGCTCACAAGAACTCGGTTAAGATTAAAGCAGACATGGAGGTTGTGGCAGATGATGATTTGATGGATCCGTACAACGAGGTGAAGCTTTCCACGGCGGAGGCTCTCTATGCCCGCAAAGGCAAGACCGTACAAATCGGTGACATCATTTCACTGAACATCACCCCGAGCGACTTCGGCCGCATCGCCGTACAAACCGCTCGCCAGACCATGCAGCAGCGCATTCGCAAGGCTGAGCAGGAGATGCTTGCGGAGGTATTCCAGGATCGCGTAGGCGAGCTTATCACGGGAACTGTGCGCCGCTACGACAAGGGTGATGTCATCGTTGAAGTAGACAAGTTTGAGGGTATTGTACCCAGCCGCCACCGCATTCCCAAGGAGGATTACGCACCCGGCGACAAGCTGCGTTTCTATATAGTGGAGGTGAAGGAGAGCGCACGTGGCCATGAGCTTATCCTCTCCCGCAGCCACCCCAACCTTGTGCGTCGTCTCTTTGAGAACGAGGTTATTGAAATTGCCGAGAACACGGTGGAAATCGTCAACATCGTTCGTGAAGCAGGCTACCGCACCAAGTTGGTAGTACGCAGCGAAGACCCGAATGTGGACCCCATCGGCGCTTGCGTCGGCATGCGTGGCGCACGCGTGAAGAACATCGTCAACGAGCTCAACCACGAGAAGGTGGACATCTTGGAGTACACGGAGGACAAGGCCGCCATGGTCATTGAGTCCCTCTCCCCCATCGATCCGATTAAGGTGGATGTCGACAAAGCATCCCGCACGGTGACCGTGTACGTGAGCGATGACAAGACCGCAGCAAAGGCCAAAGGCAGCAAGGGCAAGAACGTACGCCTCACCGCTCGCCTCATTTCTGCCCCGAATGACCGCTGGGATGTACGCGTAGAGCCCTACGACCGCATGACTCAGACCAAGAGCATCGCCAGCGAGGGTGCAAACGAGCTTGCAGATGTGCTCGAGATTTCCCGTGACTTGGCAGAACAAATGATTGCCTGTGGTTTCACCACGGTAGAAGGCATCGCCAACCACGCACAGCCTGAAGACTTGGTAGATGCGCTCGGCATCAGCGAAAACCAGGCTTTCGCGATTGTAGATAAGGCCAAAAACGCCTGAAATCTGAGCAACATCGCCTCAAACTAAGAGCAATATTTCGATTATACAACATGGCTAATTCCGACCAGCAAAAACCCCAGGTACTGGACCTTCTGGGCAGCAAAAAGAAGAAAAAGCCCGCTGAGCAACGACAAGCTGCTCCGGCAGCACCTGCTCAGGCACAAAATGCACCACGCAAGCATTCCGCCCCTGCTCCCAAGAAAGAGGCGCTGGATCTCCTCGGTGCCCCCAAAAAGCGTAAGTCCGAGCAGCAAAACGCCAAACCCGCCCCCGTGCAGGAAAAGAAGCCTGCTCCGCAGCAGCAGCAACAAAAGCCGGCACAGCCCGCTCCCCAGAAGCCTGCCGCTAAGCCGCAGCCTGCCCCGCAGCAGCAAAAACCCGCAGCAGCTGCCGCACCGGCTGCCGGCAGTGTCATTAACGTGAAGGCTCCCGTTTCCGTAGCAGAGCTTGCTGCGCAAATGAACATCAAGCCCTTCAAATTGATTGCAGAGCTGCTCCCCATGGGCGTTTTTGCCAACCCCTCCACCTCACTGGACAGTGACCAGGTGGCAGCACTGTGCGAGAAGCACGGCTTCACCTATGAGCGCGTCAAGCGTGAAAAGGGTGCAGGCGTTAAAGCTCCCGTAGAGGTAGTGAAAGAGCCCGAGGCCGTTGCCCCCGAGAAGGAGCCGGAGGATTCCCTCAAGGTACGTACCCCCATCATCACCGTAATGGGGCACGTGGACCACGGCAAGACCTCCCTGCTCGACTACATCCGCCGCACCAAGGTGGTAGCAGGTGAAGCCGGTGGTATTACCCAGCACATCGGTGCGTACTCCGTGGACCACAACGGCAACATCCTGACTTTCATTGACACCCCCGGCCACGCCATCTTCACGGAGATGCGCGCCCGCGGTGCCGACGTAACGGACATCGTAGTGCTGGTAGTTGCAGCCAATGACGGTATCATGCCCCAGACGAAGGAGGCCATCATGCATGCCAAGGCTGCCGGCAAGACCATCATCGTTGCAGTGAACAAGTGCGACCTACCCGCTGCAGACCCGCTGCGCGTGCGCACCCAGCTCATGGAGAACGACCTGATGCCCACCGATTTCGGTGGCGAAGTTGAGTGTGTAGACGTGTCCGCCCACACGGGTGCCGGCATAGATGACCTGCTCGACCTCCTCTGCCTGCAGGCTGAGGTGCTGGAGCTCAAGGCAAACCCGAAAGCCAACTGCCGAGCCTCCATCATTGAGGCTCGCATGGAACAGGGTAAGGGTAGCTCCGCCACGGTTATCGTCCAGAGCGGTACGCTCAAGGTAGGTATGCCCTTCATCTGCGGTCCCTTCGCCGGCAAGGTGAAGACGCTGTTCAACGATCAAGGCAAGTCCATCAAGAAAGTAACGCCCGGTATGCCTGCAGAGGTTTCCGGTTTCCTCCAGACTCCGAATGTAGGTGATGAGCTGGTGGAAATGGACAACGAGCGCGCAGCCCGTAAGCTCTCCGAAGAACGCCAAGAAGAGCTCCGTCAGCAGCGTTTGGCCGCTCCGAAGCGCTCCCGCATGGAAGACATCCTTGCCATGATGGGTGATGGCGCCCAGAAGGCCGTGCTCAAGCTCTACCTCAAGGGTGACGTGCAGGGCTCCGTGGAGGCCATCAAGAAGGCCATCATGGACATTGAGAGTGACAAGGTTGAGTGCCAGTTCATCGGTGCTTCCGCCGGTCCCATCTCTGAGAGTGATATTCTGCTCGCCTCCTCATCCGATGCCGTTATCCTCGGCTTCAACGTGAAGGTGGAAAGCAACGCCGTGAAGGCTGTGAAGCGTGAGGGCGTGCAGGTGAAGATTTACTCCATCGTGTACGAGCTCATCGACCAGGTGAAAGACGCCATGCTTGGCCTGCTTGAGCCTGAGACCCGCGAGACCATCCTCGGTCATGCGGAGATTCGTCAGGTATTCAAGCTCAACAAGGGCAAGGCTGCAGGCTCCTACGTTTCCGACGGCAAGATGCTGCGCACGGCGGAAGCCCGCGTGCTGCGTGACGGTCAGGTGGTGTTCGACGGCAAGATGTCCACGCTCCGCCGCTTCCAGGATGAGGTGGAGGAAGTCAAGAGCGGTCTTGAGTGCGGTATTCGCCTTGCAGACTACAATGACTACGAAGAGGGCGACATCATCGAGTGCTACTCACTTGAGAAGATTAAGCAAACCCTTTAATCGATACACAACACATGGCCACACGACGACTCGACAAGGTAAACGAGCTGATGCGACGAGAAATCGGCACCTTCGTGCAGAAGGAGTTTGATTGGAACGGCACCATCGTCTCCATCCTCGATGTTGAAATCACGGAAGACCTCAAGGAAGGCCGCGTATGGGTCGGCGTGGTAGGCCGTATGGCTCCGGCTCAGGTTATTGAGAAGCTTACCCGTAACCGCGGGGTTATCCAAAAAGCAGTCAGCAAGCGAGTCATTCTCCGCAACACACCCAAGCTGACCTTTAAGCATGATAACTCCGCCCAGCGCGGCGTGAGCATGGTTAACCTGCTTGATGACATCGAGAAAAACCTTCCCAAAGCCCCTCCGCTGCCGGAGGGGGAAACAGATCCGGAAATCTGATAGCAGAAACATCCGAGATGAAGAAAAAATTGACCATCAGACGCGTAGGTACCATCATACCTACGATATGTCTGGTGGTCTTCTTGTTACTGTGTATTGCAGTCGTATGGCTATCCACCGTCGGCTTGCCCTCCGGTGTTATCCGCAGCATAGAGGAGAAAGCCCTGGCAGCGGGTGTACCGCTCCGCATTGAAAAAATCTGCTTGGCACCGAGCAAAGGGCTTGCCCTTGAGGCGGAGAACATCTGCATATATGAGGATGCCCAGTGCAGCAAATTGCTGGCAAAAGTAGACTCGGCAGCGGTATCACTGCACGCAAGCAAGCTACTCACCGGCAAGTTGCAGGTAGATACATTAGAGCTACACAACGGCAACATCAGCCTGCCGGTAACGGACACCGCCGGCAATAGCAACCTGCTCACTGCTCAAGAAATCGCGATTTCCGCCACCCTGAAGGAGGATATACTCATCCTCACCGGGGCCTCCTTGAAATTGCAGGGAGTCCCGATTCACCTCCAAGGAGGCTTCAGCATAGCGGAGCTGATGAAAGGGAAAACGGCAGAAGAGGAAACAAAAAAAATCGTACTTCCGGCGCTCATCAAGACCTGCCAGCACATCATTGACCGGACGTACAATATGATTCAAGAGCAGCACTGGAGTAACAGCGAGTACCCGGAGCTACACCTCAGAATTTTTGCGCTCGATGAGCTCACCCTGCGCGTTGAAGCCAATGTACCTAAGTACGACATCGATAAGTTCCAATTCCGCGACACCCGTCTGGATTTGAACTATGAAGGGGATCGTTTGATCATCAACAACCTTTACTTCAAAACCGTCTCCCCCGACACGGAAACCGTACTGCAGGCGGGATATGAGATCAACACCCGAAAACTCTCATTCGACCTGAAGAGCTCCGCCGACGTACTGTACATGCTCTCCGCCATCGCCGGCGAAGAGACGAAGAAGACACTCTCCAAGATACAATATGCGGATGACAATACCCCGCAAGTAGAGCTGGGCGGCACCATCGAGTTTGAGGAGGACTTCACCCTGCGAAACATTGATGTAAAGGGGGTATTGGAGCACAAAAATCTGCGGGTGGACAGTATGAACGTCAATGAGGTAGGCGTTTCATTCTTCTACAAGAACGGCGACTTCAACATCAGCAACATGCGATTGCTGTTTGACAACGGCAACATCAACCTCAGTGCCAATGTGACGGACGGCGTGGGCTCGGCTGCTCTCTCCGCACAGCTTCCCGTAAGCAACACTATCAGCCTCATCAACAGTTTCAAGGCAAGCCCCATTGCGTTGCCCATCGGGCTCAAACTCGGTGAGTCTGTACGCTTGGAAGCCAAAACAAACTTCCGCATGCCCATCTTCCACCCCGGGCAAGAGTACAAGCTGCTCATCATCCCCACATTCAGCAATATTGATGTCACCGTCAAACTGAATGAGTTGGCATACGTCGGGCAGACGCTGGTTAACCCGCAACTCACCCTCTCCTGCACCGAGCCGCGCTGGACACCGCAGGCGGAGCTCAGCACGATAGAGCAACTCAACCTCCGGCTGGAGGCTGACAGCATTGCTCTGGAACGCCCTGAGTTCGGTAAAATCGACTTATCAAAACCGCGTTTCAGCCTCGAAGCAACAGGGCTGAATATGCAGGCGGAGGGAGAGCTTCTTATAGCAGCAAACGCAAAACTGACAGCTGCGAGTGACGCGCTCGCGAGTACAGCAGGCTCCGCGCAAGCGTGGAACACGGAATTGACGGCTGTGGGCTTCAAACTCAGTCCGGAATACGCCCCATCCGCTGACAGCACGGCGGTAAAGCTCACCGCAAAAGCCTACTCCTACGGTGATTACCGCACCGGCAAGCTCACATTGGCAGCGCAGCAAAGCTGCACCGAGCAAGCGCAAAATCCCCTGCTCTACTACTTCTCGCACGCAAGCTTGCAGGCAAGTGTTGAGGACATCTGCCACGGGGACAAAGCGCTGGGCGACATGAGCGTACAGCTGGCACAGCCCCGCACGGAAGGCCATAATTTCACCCTCATTTTCACCCCTGAACACGAGCAAGAGCGCAAGGCTACCATCACCGCCAATGCGGAATTGACACCACAACTCAAGCTCAAGTTGACAGAGGCGCAGGCGGAGCTTCCCTTAGCGGCCATGGAGGAAGCCTTGCAATGCGCCGGCGCACAAACATCGCTCGTCGAATTACCGGAACAGCTTACCATTAAGGGTGAGGCCACTGTTGACCTGCATCATTTGATCCTTGACCACGCCGCCTGCAACATCGACATTCCCCGATTAGTCAGAACACCCGAAAAATTGCTCGTAAACCGTGGCAAGAAGATACCGGTGGAGCTGCACACCACGCTCAACGCCCACACGAATGAGCAAGGCGACCTAGCCTACACCGGCGAGCTCACCCTCATACACAGCACGGGCACAGCTACGGTGGATTTCAACGGCAGCACGGCTGGCTCCGTAAAAGTCGCAGTGGACAGCACCATCCGTGCCGACATTATCGATGAGCTGCTGGACCTCGAAGACGCGCACAGCATTATCCGCGACTTCAAGTTCAACAACAAGAGCAAGACGGTATTGAAAAACGCCACTGCCAGCGTGGATTTCTCGAACGGCCTCTGTGTAGAGGTGGATTGCGACATCAACGTCAGCAACGCCCAATTCCAGCTCAACGGCATTCTTGTGGATGAGCAAGGTAAAGAGAGACTCAACCCGGCTATGGGCAAGTTGCCTTTCGTCAGCGTGAGCTCCGCGACTACACACCTGCACGCCAAACGCCGTGAGGATGTGAAAGAGGGCGACACGGTGCTGCCCACCATCAACACCCTCACCATGAGCAATGTGAAGCTCGTGTATGATAACCGCCCCTGGCTGGCGCTGCAAGACTTCTCCGCCCTCGGCCTCAAAAAGCAGACCAAACCTGCCACCTCTGAGCTGAAGGGTGACCGCGTTGTTATCGACATCGAGAACGGGCTGCTGACCTTGAAAAACGTATCCGGCAGTGTCTTCCCGGCATATTCCATCGGTATGTTCTTCGGAGAAATGAGGGAACACTTGAACGACGTGCTCTTGCCGTACCCGGTGAAACTGAGCACGGATTCCTGCAACATCCCCATTTACAAGGAATGCAAAGAGCACATGAAGGGGCACATCCGCGTGCAGTCTGATAACACCTGTGGCTTCAAATTCATCGGCACAACCATCCCCTTCACCCGCTTCACAGGCTTTATCTCCCTGCATGATGATTACATCTTCTTGGATCGCATGAACGCACGCTGCTGGGATGGCACCCTTGACGCTGCGGTCAAAATCGGCATCTCCGGCGAGCACACGTCGTTTGACGGGCAAATAACTGCCCAAAATATGAATTTGAAGAAGATTGCAGCTGCTTACAAGGCGGATATGTCCACGGCCCTCTGCACTGCCGACATGCGCTTCCGCTCCCCCACGTCAGATGTCGACGACCTTCAGGCTTACGGCAAAATCCGCGTCGTCAACGGTGATTTGCTCAATCTCGGCATCTTCCACCCCATTGCAGCCTTGGTGTCGGATATTCGCGGTAATCTTCGCGAGCTTGACGACTCCGCCAAAAAGAATCAATTCACCAACCTCCTGAAGGGACTGCGCAAAATTCCCGGCAAAACCGTGCACGCCATCGGTCGCAATGTAGGCGCCATACCGGGGTACAACCACATTTTTGCTTACGACTTGCAAGATGCCTATGCCGAGTACACCATCCAAAAAGGCAAATTCCAAACAAGTAAGTTCAAATCCACCGGCTATAACCTCAAAGTAACCGGAAACCTCAGCATCGACCTTGACTCTCTGGAGCTTTACGGCAACATGTGGCCGGAAATTTCCAGCCTACCCACCATCATCCTTTCTCCGCTCACCTTCCTCTCGGATTTCATGGTGGACATCGTCCTCTACGGCAAAATTGACGATATTCAGTGGAAATTCAAGCTCGATCATCGCCTCAGAGGAAAATCTCCCGTCACGGCTACATCTGCCACGCCGAGCGACAATCCTGCACCGAGAAAAAAGCGTTAATACCCCGCTATAGGGTATCACGAATCCGCGTACCGAGGGTAAGCCCCCCCGGTAGCGTAAGGGAACTTCTGATAAGTCATCTGTATCCGATAAATCGGAAGTTGAAGAAAAGATTGCGAGCCGTAGGCGAGCGGAATTCTGAACCCGCGTCAGCGGGTGACCTAACTTAGCCTAGGGCGTAAGCCCTAGGAAATGGGTAAAAAACAAATCCGAACCCGCGAACCGTTGAGGCTTGCCGAAACGGTATGCGGGTGGCATAACCCTCCC
>CAJGCY010000070.1 GCA_904501955.1 uncultured Akkermansia sp.
CGCATTTGTTTTTGTGGCCTTTTCCCGGGGTTTGGGGCTTCGAGTCTTCGCTTTCTACGCCCTCACAGGCCGCCCCTTACGGGGCTCCCGTCTTCGCGTCTCGCTTCGCTCGCTTGCTACGCCGTGGCAGGCCACCGCCGGACTATTTTATAGCGCCCCCGGGGCTCTGAATTCCGCTCGCCTATGGCTCGCAATCTTTTCTTCAACTTCCGATTTATCGAGCAGTACTTGGCGAAGGCTACCGCCCCGCGTTTATGCGCGGGGCGGTTGCGGTTGGGTTGCTCCACCCTGTGGGGCGGCGGGGATTATCCCGCCACTTTTTCTTGGGCTGCGTATTGCTTGGCTCTCTCTTGCAGCAGCTTGACAAGGTGCGAGTGCCCGGCAGCTGCAGCCACCCTGATACCCGGGGTCGGGTCGGCACCCCTCCACAACAAGAGGCGCATGTTGTAGATGTTGCCGAAGGCAACTGCCGCTGCCATACCCGTATTCGGGTCGGCGCCGTGCTCCAGCAGCTGCTCCATGATGCCCGTGTGCCCCGCGGCGGCTGCTGCTGCCAGCCCCGCATTCGGGCCGGCGCCGAGCTCAAGCAAGAGCGTCACTCCGCTCTTGGCTCCACGCTCGGCTGCCAAGGCAAGGGCTTTGTCGGCGTCCGCGCCGAACTTCAGCAACTGCTTGGCTGTTACCTTGCGGTAGGCTACGGCTGCCTTTGCCAGCAAAGCGTCGGCATCCGCCCCCGCCTCCAGCAGCAGCCTCATCGTTGCTGCTTGGTTGGCGGCGGAGATTCCTGCGTTCGGGTCCGCGCCGTGCTCCAGCAGCAACTTGAGGATGCTCTTGCGCCCCTTTTTCACCGCGAGGACAATCACGCTGTTCGGGTCCGCCCCGGCCGCCAGCAGCAACTTCGCGCACTTGGCGTGCCCGCGCTCAACCGCGTACTGCAGGCTGCTCCTGCCCTCCACGTTTACAGCGTGGAGATTCGCCCCGGCGACCAGCAGCACCTGCACGCACTCGGCGTGCCCGTGCCTGGCGGCGCGCATCAGGCTGGTTTCGCCATCGAGATCCGTCTTCTCCACCGCCGCCCCTCCTGCCAACAAGCGCTTCACGCATTCCACGTGCCCGTTGTCGGCGGCGAACATCAGACTGCTCCAGTCGTCCCGGTCGGTGGCGTTTACATCTGCGCCGGCGTCCAGAAGCTGTTTGACACAGCCGCTCTTACCCAAGAGGGCTGCCCACGACAAGACGCTCAGCCCACTCTTGTCCGTGCCGTTGGGGTCTACCCCTTTTGCAAAGGCAGCTTTGACGCCTTGTGCGTCACCACGTTGCATCGCCTGGATTAAGGCGTTGCTGAGTTCGGTTTGCTGTGTGCAAGAAGTTGCGACTTCGTTTTGGAATTCTGTGTTTTGGTTTGCCATAGGAAAAGTGAGGTAAGTGAATACTCTCTATATATACTATAGTTCTGATTTGTGTTTAGTAAATGGCTTTTGTTGAGAAATGAATGCTTTATGTAAAATTGAGCTCTTTTTTGCGCCTTTTTTGGAGTAAAAATATTGTGTCATAATGCTAAAAAAAGTGAAAAAATATTGAAAAAAGCGACTTTTTGCCTCTTCCTCATAGCTGTATTTCCCGAACTAACGGCTTGCAAAGCGCCTCGGATTCTGATAGCATGGCACCGTAGCAATTTTACACGTTTGCCCCCCATTACGATGAATCTGAGACCTTTTGTATGTTCTTTGCTTGTTGCCTTGGCCGGTGTATCTCCTCTCGTTTCCGCTGAGGTGCCGCAACAGCCGATTGTTACCGGCCCTGCAGCCGTATTAGATGCTGCGTTTCACGAGGCCGTGCTCAATTGCTTTCGCTCTTACCGCTATGATGATTCAGCCATGCGGGAAGTACTGCGCCGGGGGGCAAATGTCAATGCGGTGGATGCCGAGGGCAATAATGCGCTGATGCTGCTTATCAAGGCCGCAGATGGTCATAGCGAACACCGAATCCAAAGGGAGCAGTTCGAGTTCCTCCGCGATGCGGGGATTGACCTGCACGCCCGTAATAAGGCCGGCTTGAATGCCGCGGAGTTGAACTGTTGCCTGTATTGGCCTGATGATTTCCTGACTGAGGAGTTTGAACAAGCCGGTGTGCCGATAAGCCCGGGGGCTCGCTTGGCCGCCGCAGCGGCGGTGAGCAATGTGGCTGAGGTGGAGCGCCTGCTGCTGGCCGGGGCAGACCCGAATTTCAACCGCGCCTGTGCCCTGTCTCAATGCATGGGGATTATAACAGACGGACCCAAAAAGAACGAGGTTATCATTGCTGCTCTGCTGCTGCAAGCCGGTGCCGACCCGAACTTGAGGGGGGACAGGCTGATGATGCGTGCGGTGCTCAGCGATTATGCAGAAGACTTGGTGCCGCTGCTCTTGCAGCACGGGTTCCGTGTGCGGGATTGCGATGCGGAAACTACCGGCGAGTGGCTGGAGCATCTGCTGGCGCATCGTCTCCCTGCTAAGGTGGAAATCGTTAATCTGCTCATCTGTCACGGCGTGGAGCTGAATGATGAAAACTGGTACACCCCTTTCTTCTGCGATTTGGTCACAGATGGCCGCGGTAGCTATCAGGATATGCAGCTTGCTCGCCACCTCATTGAGCTGGGGCTGGATGCCACCCGCGAGAACGAGGACGGCAAAACAGCCTACATGCTGGCTCGGGAGAAGAATCTCGGCTTGGGTATTCAGCAGATTCTGGAGAACCCCCAGGCCGTGCTGGCAGAGTACCGTAAAAAGGCGCAAACCGTGGATGAGCTCGGCCGCACGCAGCTGATGCTGGCCGTGGCGGACCCTCACCTACCCGCCATTGAAGTGTACAAATGCCTCCGCGCAGGGGTGGATGTGAATGCCCGTGATGCCCAAGGCCGCACCGCTCTTTTTTACATCAACTCTTTCTGCCCGCAAAAAGACCTGAAAGCAAAGCTGCTCATTGACGCCGGGGCGGATGTAAACGCCCGTGATGCGCAGGGGCTCACCCCGTTGCTCGCGCTGCCATACGTGCATGACCTCCCGATACCGCAGCAGTGTTCCTGCGCTCCCATCATCCGCTTGCTGGCGCAGGCCGGGGCGGATGTGAATGCCCGCGACAAAAATGGCTACACTCGCTTAGAGCTCATGCTGCGTCGCGGTGCCCGTAACCTGAGCCTGCACGATTGGGAATGCGTGAGGCTGCTCCAACAACTCGGCTGCTCTCCACGCCCCGAATGCTTGAAATAAAACGACAGCTTCTCAATTGCTGAATAAAACTTTCATTTCAACCGCCTATAATTATGGAAACTTCTAATAAGTCTTCTGTACCCGATAAATCGGAAGTTGAAAAGGAGTTTGCGAGCCGTAGGCGAGCGGAATTCAAAGCCCCGTGGTAACGGGGCGACGGACGTTAGGCAGGGGTGGAGCGGCGAAGCCGCGGAACCCCTGTTAGGGTAAGAAATTTAAATGGAACCCAGGGAACCTGTGGTGACAGAATGCGTGGCTTAAATTGCCGTATCGACCACAAAACAAATGCTTTTAAAAAACCTGCCACCCCGGCTCGGAGCTTCGCTTCGCTACGGTCCTCGCCATTATATGTCACCACAGGTTCCCTGGGTTCCATTTCCTTTTTTTGTTGCTATACAGGGGTTACGTTCGCTTACGCTCACTCCACCGCCTAACGTCCGTCGCCCTAAAGGGCTCTGAATTCCGCTCGCTTCGCTCGCAAACTTCCGATTTATCGAACAGGGAGGGGGTATCAGCAGCATCACTTTATCTACTCATCTACTACCTCCCCATCAGGAGGAGGGGCTGCCCCACTCCTTCTCTCATATCGGAGCGCAATTTGCAGCAATCTTCTACGCAATGCATCCGGCAATGTGTCTCCTTGTCGACGGAGCTCATAACACTCTTGCGCCACGTGACCGGAGGAAACTTTCACCAGAATATCCCCTTTCTTATACAAAACCAATATTTCCCCGCATGAATCAAAATAATACACACCAAAACCATCAGTACCGGCAGGCTTATTGAACAGCGCTGCGTACGCCAAACAAGAGGAACGAACCGTCTCTAACGCTGCCGGACAGACACTCAGAGCACGCAAATTACGAATGCCGATTTTTTCTGACTCGCGTATTTTATCATCCCCGGAAGGCATCTTATACAAATGGCCTACCAACTCCGGTTTTTTCCTGGGTCTCAGAGTCACTGTCAACATCTTCTTTTCGCCATTCCTCAACACGACGGCGTACACCACATCACCGGCTCGTTTAGACTGCAAAAACAGCAGCAAATCAAGGCGGGTCCGCATGGGCTCAGCATTGATACTATACAGCAAATCCCCCTGCTGCATACCGGCCATTGCAGCAGGCGAATCAGCGTCCACGGATATCACGGAAAGCGGCTTACGGCGCACGGCCTCATCTCCATATGCCTGCAAGGCGTCCGCTTCCGTTTCACGTGCATGCACTCCCAAAATCACTTGACTATAAATCGGCACTACCTCCTCCTCATAGTCTCGATCCTCCGCTATACACCAGCAGGAACACCAAACTACTAACAGCAACAAAAAACGTAACGCGTTACACCTCATAAAGATTTATTGTATATGATCAATTTGTACTGTCCCCCACGCACAGAGCCCCCGGCTGCAGCACCATGTTTTAGACGCTGCACGGCCATATCATCCGCGCTCAGAAAAACCTCAAAGGGAACCTCCTCTAGATGCTGCATGCTAACGACAGGTACAATTCTACCAGCAGGAGCATCTTCTTCTACATGGAAGCCCCACCACAGCCCCAGCAACAAAGCAGCACAAGCAGCAGCCCCACCGCACCACCACCGGCGGTAAGAAGGGCGCTTTGCAGCACCGGCGGCGTACAAATCGCCCAGCAGGCGAGCCGTCATGGCGTCATCCATCTTCACCTTGGGTTTGGCTCGGCGCACCATCCCCTCCAAGTCTTTTATGCTATTGTCTTTCATATCATGTTTATGGTAAATCATTATCTTTCAGTACCTGCTCCAGCTGTGCCAGAGCCCTGTTGTAGCGGTCTCGCAGCGTGCCGGCGGGCACATGCAACAGCTCCGCCATGGCAGCAAAGGACATCTCCTCCCACAAATGCAGGGTAATCAAGCGGGCGAACTCCGGCGGCAGCTGACGTATAGCCCAACGCACGGCTGCAGCCTCCTCATCGTTATCCTCCGTTGCATCAGCTTCGCAACTCACGTACAAACTCTCCGTTTTGCGGCGCCGCTCTGCGCTGCGCCACCGGCTTGTCGCCTCATTCATAATGGAACGCAGGGTGTAGGCTTCCATCTCCTCCGCAGGCAACTGCACACACCCACTTGCCAGAGCCCGCCCCACCTTTTGCAGCACATTGCTGAGCACCTGCTCCGCATCTTCCCCGCTGTGCAACTGCCCGCAGGCATAGCGCAGCAGGCGGTGACGCTCCCGCAGAAACCACTCCGCATACTGCTGCACGGCAGGATGCGCTTGCCCTCGTTTTCCCTCTTCTGCGTCTCTCATCACCCTTATTAACGCCACCCATTTACCCTTTGAGCGGCTGCACCCCCATTTTTTCACAATTTTACCTCCCGCTCCCCCTTTTTCAAACTTTTTTTGCAAAAAATCAAAATTTATCCGCTCAAAGCTCGCTCGACGGGCGTTAATAGGGTAGAAACAACAAATTTACTCAAACATGAGCACTCCGTCCTACACAAAACCGTTCGTTATCGACTCATCAACGACCTCTGCATCCAGCTCTGCCAACAATCGATTTTTCATGGGTTCCGGAGGCTGGCAACGTCACGAAGGGCCTCCTTCTAATTTTGAAGAAAGAGAGTGGAATGAGCCTCTCGTTGTTCCCAACAATCAAGAGGGGAATATTGTACTCACTAAGACAATTCTTACCTACCGAGTAGACGACTGGGGCTCTCTTTCTATCGAAGGACAAATGCCTCTGGAGCTCACAGATACTCAGGAACCTGCCGGAGTTTACGGAGGGCATCAAGTATGGGAGCGTCAGTACATATACGGATTATTCTCCGGTGATTACACAATGGCCATGACTTATGTCAACATTGAGATGTCCGACCCTAATCAAAACCGCATTATCTGCGATTTGGATTACACAATCGAGTTATACGAACACGGCGGCAATAAAGACAAGACCGCATGTGCCTGCTCTGCCGGTACATGCAGCATGGAAGGAGGCATTGCAGAGGCAGCTGTTGCAAACGCGGAAATGACAGAAAACGCGGATTCTTCCTCTGCCGGAACCGCGGTAATGCAAATGCTGACGGAGGACAGCATCGTGTGGAGTTGCAATGTGGGTGTATTGCGAGGCTTCGGCACCATGCTCAGCGGTAAGGTGCAGATAGAGAGCAAAGAGCTGAATGCAGCCTTGGCAACACCGACTGCGATCAAGTTCAACCACCCCATGACAGCGCAATTGCAAATACCGAACGGGGGTATTGTGCCCGGGTGTCGCATGGAAATCGTGCAGGGCAACCGCGTTATTGCCCTGCGCTATTATGAAAACGGGGAGGTGAAACCTATCGGCGTGGACACAGCAGGAGGTGGCTTGGTAAGCCTGCAAACGGATGAAGAAGGAGCAACAACTGCGTTACGTTGGCAGGACAACACCGGGGCAGCATGGGAGTTTTCCGGCGCCACGGGAGAGCTGCTCTGCTACGAGGGGCCGGAACAGGTACGAGTGGAGTCAGAGGACGCCGCGCTTCACTTGGTCATCAAACGCAACGGAGAAGATGACAGCTTGCGCCAGATATACAGCACGTGGGATGGTCTATTGAATATCGAAAACATCACCTCCACAGGCTACCGCATAGCACTCTACACCCCGGCACAGGTAACAGGGGTGAACAGTGAGGGGTATTATACCTTGGCAGAGGGAGCCACGGCATTCAAAACCTTCGATATCCTCTACACGGCTGAAAATGGGTTGAGCATCACGGAATCAGCCCCGCAACGCCAAGACTACATTTGCACTTGGGCAGAGAGTAACGGTAGCCGCAGCCTTACCCGCGGAACCACGGCCGAGGAGCAAATTTGCACTACCCAAACGCGCACAGAGTTAGAGGCCGCGCAGTATGGCAGTTTTGATGTTTGGCAGCTGGTCACCACCACCACCAAGGGAGGTGTAGCTGCCGCATGTGTATGTGAGGTTTACCAATCCACCCCGGCGGGTAATCTATTGCTCACGCGAGTGGAAGGCTACGGCTCGGAATCTGCGCTGACTACCACCTATGAATATGACGGTGCCGGCAATCCGGTACGGTCTACCGACCAAAGTGGCCTCACCACGGAATACTGGTATGATACGACGGGGCGCGTGGTCAAATCGTTCACACCTTGGCGCGCGGGGGACTATACCCTCATCACGGATTACACATACGCCAACTCCTCCGCAGCCCGCTACAGCAATGAGCTTGCCACCGTAACACGCAAGCTGCGCAAGGTAGGCACAGAAACCATGATTACCCTCAGCACGGAATCTCACACTTATTCCTTGGATGGAGGTATTAAACGAGAAGAAATCCACACCACCGCAGCAGGTTCTGCCCATACGCACACACGCATCGTAGAAAGGTGGACGAATGATGCGCCTGACTCCTTGGACAGAGGGCGCATCCGCATGAGCCAGGAGCAAAGCGGGCTGCAAACATGGTATACCTATGCCCGCACATCAGAATACGGAGCACTGTACAGCAGCACAGCCGAAACCCGAGTGGGGGGAGCCCCCCTTGCCGGTCAATCACGCAGAACAACCCACTACATCAATGCGGCGGGTAATACAGTGCGCGAAGAATCATACATCCTCTTAACATCCGGCACTTGGGCAAAACTGAGTGGCACCACATACTCCTACGACGCCCAGAATAGACTCTCCGGCACCATTCATGACAACGGGAGAGCCTCCACCCAAGAGCTTTCCTGCACCGGCTCCCCAATATGGCAAGTAGACGAAAACGGCGTGCGCACAAACTACACCTATGATTCCGCGCGAAACCTCACAGAAATCAGTCGCGCCGCCGTATACGATGGTGACACCTGCATCACCCCGGAAACCATTACCGAGTTTGTCCGCGATGCAGCAGGGCGCATCACCTCTACCGTCACCCGAATCGGCGCTATGACCACAGCTACCGCCACGGCATACGACCTTGCCGGACGAGAGATAAGCACCACCGATGAACTTGGGCGCACCACCACTACCTCATACAGTATTGATGGTCTCACTACCTCAGTTACCACCCCTTCCGGCGCTACCCTCATCAGCACAGTGAATCCCGACGGCTCAACAGCACACTTGCACGGCACAGGGCAGCGAGAGCTCTACTATGTCTACGACCTCAACGGTAGCAGCATTCGAGAAACCGTTAAACTCTCAGATAATCAGACTACATTATCGCAGACCATCAGCAATGGCTTCGGCGAAACAACGGTAGAGGCTTCGGCCTCCACCTCGGGCTTTATTTACACTCGCCATGAGTACAACAGTAAAGGCCAACGCATCAAAACTTTCCGTGACACAGGTTGGAACACCACGCCCACAGCAGCATTATTGGTAGAGTACGATGCCATGGGCAATATCACCAAGAAGACGCTTGCCTTAGCAGAAACACCCACCACCACAAACTCTCCGATTGAGGAATACACGTACGGTGCAGAAGACTTGAATGATGGCATTTATGCCACCACCTGCCACACGCATTACAACGAAGAGGGTGCACCGCTTACCACGGAGCAGAAGCAGCTGATTTCTGACCTTTCTGCCACTGTGGAGAGTAAATCCATAGCCATTGATGAAAGAGGCTTGACAAGCACGCAATGGACTGACTATAATACAGGCACGAAACGAACTTCCTACAGCACTATACCCTCATCCACCATTACCGCAGAAACCGTGACCGTGGATGGTTTTGCTGTGCACCAAAAAGACAATGCAGGTATTACATCGACTGCGGCTCGTACCTACGCAACAAGTGGCATGACGATTACCCACACGGATGGACGAGGTAACACCATAACCTCCCAAAAAGACATCGCGGGTCGTACGGTTCGCACTACTGATGCTGCCGGAAACAGCACCCACACGGAATATAGCTCTTGCTGCGACCAGCCTTCTAAAATTACAGACGCGATAGGCAATACCTCATGCTATCAATACGACCCTCGAGGACGTAAGATTGCAGAATGGGGGACTGGGATTCAGCCCGTATGTTACAGCTATGACTCGGCGGATCGACTCATTTCGATGACTACCTTCCGAGCAAGCACGGAAATCATCTCCGCCAATCCCTCCTCCCGCACAGACGGTGATGTGACAACTTGGGCTTATCATGATGCCTCCGGTATGGAGCTACGTAAGACATTTGCCGACGGAAAGGGCATCTCTAAAACCTACGATGCTTACAACCGTCTGCGCACGGAAACAGATGGACGAGGTGTAGTGAAAACCCACACCTACGAACATGCGCGTGGTTTACTGCTGTCCACCGTTTACTCTGACGGCACAACAGCCCGAAACTATACCTACAATCATCTCGGAAAGCTGACGCAGGTAACGGATGATGCCGGTACTCGAACCTTCGGGTATAATGCTTACAACGAACAGGAAACGGACAGTCTTACAGCTGCGGGCAAAACACACCTCATTACCGAACTGCGGGATAACTATGCCCGCTCCACCGGGTATAGTTACGCCAAGGAAAACACCGTACAACAAACCGTGACGATTGCATATGGGGCAGATGGGCGCATCTCATCCGCCGGATTTGTACATGGTGGTGAAGCCAAGAACTTCAACTACGCTTATCTTGCCAATACCCACCTACTGCAAACGCTCACCAAACCTAACGGGATGACGCAGACCATCACGTATGAACAACAGCGTGACCTACCCACCGCCATGGCTTACCATCGCGGCAGCACCTTGGTGGCACAACGTGAATACAGCTATGATGCACTCGGTCGCCCCGCTTCACGAACCACCGCTCGCCAAGGCAGCACGGTGAATGACACGTTCCTTTACACCGCGCGCGGAGAATTACTCAATGCCGTGGTAAACGGAACTCAACACGGGTACGATTACGACAACAACGGCAACCGTCGCCAGGTTATTGAAGGCACGAACTACGCCATGTACTCAGCGGACTGCCTCAACCACTACGACAATATTTACGGTGCCATCAGCGGTGAAAGCTATGATTTCACACCCTCCTACGATGACGCAGGTAATCAAACATCTGTAAAAACGGATTCCGGTATTTGGACTATCGACTACAACGCGGAAAACCGCCCTACCCGCTTCACCAATGCGGATAATGGTACAGTGGTCGAATGTACGTATGACTTTATGGGTCGCCGTGCCACCAAAAAGGTGACCGTCAACGGCAGTATCACCCTCCATCAGCGTTACCTCTACCGTGGGTTCCTTCAAATAGCCTGCTGTGACCTCACCCGCAGTGCACACCCCTGCCTCTGGCTCATTACCTGGGATCCCTCGCAAACCATAGCCACTCGCCCGCTGGCTATTCAAAAGGATGCCTCTTGGTTCACTTACGGGCTTGACCTCACCAAAAACATTTGCGAAATCTACGGTCCCAGTGGCTACATCCGCACCGCGTACTCCTATGCGCCCTACGGTGCCGTAACCGCAACCGGCGATGTCTCTCAGCCCATCCAATGGTCTTCTGAGTTCTACGACTCCGAACTCGCACTCGTTTACTACAACTTCCGCCACTATAACCCTGCGGACGGCAGATGGGTTTCACGCGATTTTGTAGAACACCTCAATCTATATAACGCTTCATACATCACATACCGCGAAGACTGGCTTGGCTTACAGGACATAACAATATCAGCCACCTACAAGTACTATGTCATTATTGCAGACACATATTCACATAGCTGGGGACGCTATATGAATCTAAGGAGCTTCATGATTGATGAGAAATTAACTCATCAGTCTACTCTGCGATTCAGTTTCATAAACGGAAAGCTAATGCATGAACCTTACGACAAACAACAGACTGTAATGGTTGAAGGCAAAGAAAACTTAAGAGAGAAACCCTACAGTAGTTACTTAACATGGTTCTCAAACCCGCTCGAAGAATTGCAAGCGCAATTTGACTATGACGTTGTTACCTACAACACTCCAAGGCATATTCACGTCAAAAATAATGTTATGCCTGTATATGATAACAATGGTGGGTATAATGTAAAGTTCACAGCTGAAGCAATAGCTTCAAAATCCGCCACCAAGCCTGTATTCCAAGAAACTTACTTAAATGATGTAGTTCAAGAAATTGCAGGCAACATCCCATATATAGGATACGTCAAACCTCTTTTTAAAGCAATTTCTGCCAGTCATAGTCTGTACAGTTTCCCTGAACGAGCGCACATCACCACATGTGCATGGCTGAAAATAACATGCAATAACGAGGGTAGCATCAACGCAACGCTCATAGCCATGGCATACAAAAGGGATTTAAACAACTACAAAATACCACAAACTATCAGGTATGGCAAAGCCGACTTTAGTGTAACACCCCTTAGCATCTCAGTCCAACAAACAAGCGCACCACAAACAACGCGAACAACTGAAAGCATATGATAAACACCACAGCAACAGCATTCAGACGCATGATGAAAAAGGTACTACCGCTCATCGGCTGCACCCTTTGTTTTGCCGGCACGGAAGATTCACTCACGGATTGGGAGGATGACGAGGAACAAACGGGCATTGATTGGGCAGCCTTGGCCGAAGACTACGAGAAGCAATTCGAGCCACGCTATACAGCGGAAGAGCGAGACTCAGGAAAACAGCGATTCGATGAAGTTTCACATGAGGCAGATGCGCTGTTTCGCAACATGATTGACGACGCAGCCATCATGAAAGCAGCAAACGCCATTCCACCGGCAGAAATGCAGGCGAGGGCCGAGAAAGCATACGGAGAGTACGTGAAGATGTGGAAAAAATGGATAAGCCAACCGGGCTATGACCACCGAGAATTCGTAGAATGGCTCACTACGAACACGGTCGACATCGAGTGTTGGTTACGAATGGGCGGTTTGGTGTTCAACTGCATCCATGCAAGTGAATACCATGAGCTCGCCCCCCGGTGTCTTGAACATATCAGAAGAGGAGAGTTGAACATCACGGATGGCTATTTTCTGTATTTTGAGAGCTACATCCTGCCCGGGAATCAAACCGTAAGCAGAAATGAACGAGAAATCATCAAACCGAACCTCTCGATGTTGCCAATCAAAGTCACCACCCCGAACGTGAGCGCTATAAGCGTGAGTGAGGATGCCGTCGTGTTTCACTACAACGGCCCGGAGGGAGAGGAAATGCACCACAGCATTCGAGAAGCCGCTCAAGCCTACCTGCACGCCACACCGTATATCCTCGCGAATCATGATACCTACCTCATCCTGTGGGATAGTGGGAAATTAATAAAAATGGATATCTTACCGGAATACACACCGTAAGAAGGATTCAAATCATAACAAACAGAACACCTCCTCACCATGACGGCAAGCTGTAA
>CAJGCY010000071.1 GCA_904501955.1 uncultured Akkermansia sp.
CTGCTGGCTGCTCAGCGGGTGTTTCCGCAGGGGCTTCTGCATTCTCGGCCGGGGCTTCCGTGTTTGCAGCTGGCTGCTCAGCGTGAGTTTCCGCAGGGGCTTCTGCATTCTCGGCGGGGGCTTCCGTGTTTGCAGCTGGTGCCTCAGCGGGGGGGGCCGCAGGGGCTTCTGCATTTTCGGCCGGTGCCTCCGTGCTTGCAGCGGGCTGCTCAGCGGGAGTTTCCGCTGGGGCTTCTGCATTCTCGGCGGGTGCCTCCGTGTTTGCAGCGGGCTGCTCAGCGGGAGTTTCCGCAGGGGCTTCTGCATTCTCGGAGGGGGCTTCCGTGTTTGCAGCGGGCTGCTCAGCGGGAGTTTCCGCAGGGGCTTCTGCATTTTCGGCCGGTGCCTCCGTGCCTGCAGCGGGCTGCTCAGCGGGTGTTTCCGCAGGGGCTTCTGCATTTTCGGCCGGTGCCTCCGTGTTTGCAGCAGGTGCCTCAGCGGGTGTTTCCGCATCGGCACCTTGCGGAGTAGTAGTGATGAACCGGCATTCCACGCTTTGCGGGGAAATCTTCACCTTCGGGGTGTCATCCGCAGCGCTCAGAATGGTAGCACTGCAGAGCAGGGGAATGTAGGCGTGGCGTATCATGATTTCTTTGCGTCACTTTTAGGCTTGGGCTTCTGAGACGGTAGCTCCACCGCCTCACTGAGCGTCACTTCGAAGTGAAAGGGTACGGTAATTTCCTTCTTTTCCGAGCAGGTAGAGATTTGCAGCGACGGGCAGGGGCGCGCATCCGCTAAGATGATGGTGGTCAACTTAGTGGCGCCGTCTTCGCTGCTCTTTGTGGTGTAGTCCACCTCCTGCGTATAATGCTCACTGCATTTACCCTCTGCATGGGGCTCTTGCTCCCAGCAGCGGGAGATTTGCATGATGCTGATTTGAGCCGGGTAACGCAGTGTCACCTCTGCATGGCGCAGGCGCTCTCCCTCGCGGTTGTTCTTAGTCGCATTTGCCGCTGCCGGGGTCAGGGTGAACTCCGTGTTGCCCAGCATTATTTTCCCGCCCTCCAGCAGGTTGATGCTCTGCGGTGCGTGCTGCACCAGGTCACGGGCGATGGTGAGGCGCATTTCGCCCTCCACCTTCACTTTGCTGCCGCTGGGGCGCTTCGGTATGGTGAACACGGCGTAGGCCTTATTGCTGCCGTTCTCTTCGCGGTGCAGGCGCGCCGTTGTCGCTTTGTGTTTTTTGCCGTTGGTGTCTGTGACCGTCAGTTTAGGCTCAAGGGTTTCCGTCTCGCACAGGCTCAAGCCCGGAGCGGGCGTAAGCTGCAGCCTTACCGCAAAGCCCGGCTTATTGGTGCTGTCGTGTGTGCGGAACTCGGAGCGACAGGATGCCAACTGCACTGCCACATCCGCTTCCTCTGCCTGCAGCACAGCGCCGATGAGTAACAGAACTGCTACGCCTGATTTCATGATGAAAATACAATACCTTTTAGACACTTATATATCATAACTCACCGCATTGCAAGCAAAAAAATGCCGCCCGCCCGCACTGCTGGCGGATTCCGCGCTTGATTTACCCCCTTGCGCGTATTATAATTGCCGCCGTTATGAACCGCTGCATCACTCATTATGCCAACCCGTATGTGCTGGATTTAGTGGCCTACCAGCCCGGTAAACCCATCGAAGAAACAGCCCGCGAGCTGGGGCTGGACCCCGCCGCCATCGTCAAACTGGCATCTAATGAGAACTCCCTCGGCCCCTCCCCAAAAGCCGTGCAAGCCATGCAGCAAGCCGCCGCCGGTGTGCATATTTACCCGGATGGCGCCTCATTCACCCTGCGCAGCAAGCTGGCCGCCATGCACGGCGTCACCTTCGAGCAAACCGCCGTCGGCAGCGGCAGCAGTGAGCTCATTGAGCTGCTGTGCCACGCCTGCCTGCACGAGGGCATTGAGCTCATCGCCGCCAAGCACGGCTTCTCCATGTACCCCATCATGTGCAAGCTCTTTGGCGCCCGCTATGTGGAGGTGGACAACAAGCCGGACTGGAGCCACGACCTCGCTGCCATGCTGCGCGCCATCACCCCGCAAACGCGCCTCCTCTTCGTCACCAACCCCACCAACCCCCTCGGCACCATGGTGTTCCAGGAAGAGCTGGATGCCTTCATGGCCCAAGTGCCGGAGCACGTCATCGTCGTGTTTGATGAGGCCTACATCGACTTCGCGGAGCAAAAGCCGGACACCCTCAAGTACATCCACCAGGGCAAAAACGTCGCCATCCTCCGCACCTTCTCCAAGGCATACGGCCTTGCCGGTCTGCGCGCCGGTTACGCCATCACCACCCCCGCCATTGCGGACCTGCTGAACAAAGCCCGCACTCCCTTCAACATGAACCTCATGGCGCAGGTTGCCACCGTTGCCGCCTTGGATGACGAGCAGCACCTCGCAGCCTCCGTGCGCATGGTGCGCGAGGGCAAGCAGCAGTACTACGCCGCGTTCGACTCCTGGGGCATCCCCTACATCCCCAGCCATGGCAACTTCATCTTGGTGAAGACCGGGCAGGGGCGCAAGGTGTTCAACGCCTGCCTGCAGCAGGGCGTCATCCTCCGCCACATGGACGGCTACGGCCTCCCGGACTACATCCGCATCACCGTCGGCACCGCTGCGGAGAACGCGCGCTGCCTGGAGGTGCTGCAGCAGGTGCTCGGCAAGTAATCACTCCCCAACCCGCACTGAGCATGAGCGAGTTTGCCGGTAAAGTCGTGGTCATCACAGGTGGGGCGCAAGGCATTGGCAGCTGCATGGCTCGCATGTTCGCCCAGGCGGGTGCGCATGTGTGCATTTTTGACCTGCAGCCCAACCCCTACTTCGTGGGTGATCTCTCCAATGAGGCGGACCTGCAAGCCTTCGCTGCCAAAGTGCTGGCGGAGCACGGCCGGGTGGATTTCCTCATCAACAACGCCGCGCCCCTCTTCAAAGGCCTGCCGGATTGCACCTGGCAAGAGTTCAACTACGCGCTGCAAGTCGGTGTAGCCGCGCCGTACATGCTCACCCGCCTCTTCATGCAGCATTTTGCCCCCGGCGCCGCCATTGTGAACATCTCCTCCTCGCGCGACCGCATGAGCATGCCCGCTACAGAGGCTTACACCGCGGCAAAAGGCGGCATCGCCGCCCTCACGCACGCCTTGGCTGTCTCCCTCGCTGGGCGTGTACGCGTAAACAGCATCTCACCGGGCTGGATTGAGACCCGCGGCGCCACCTACTCCGGGGCGGATGTCCTCCAGCACCCCGCCGCCCGCGTCGGCACCCCGGAGGACATCGCGGAAATGGCACTCTTCCTCTGCTCCGCCAAAGCCGGCTTCATCACCGGCGAAAACATCTGCATAGATGGCGGCATGACCCGCCAAATGATTTACCACGGCGACCACGGCTGGAGCTACAAGGTCTGATCAATCGGAATTTGAAAAATCAATGGCAGGAGGTCATTGCTGAAATGCTCGCAACGGCAAAGCCGTCGGGAATTTTGCTCCACGCGGAACGCGTGATTTCCCAGGGAGGGCGTAGCAAGCGCAGACGCGAAGCCCCCACCATCTCGCGCAGCGAGATGATTTCACCGCGCCATTAGGCGCGATTTCACCACCCGGTGGGTGATTTCACCTCCCCACCAGCTGCGCCACCACCTCGCGGGCGGAGTGGCGGATGATACCCTCGCGCTGTGGGTACGCCGCAAAAGACACCGCATGCCCGCGGTACGCGCAGTCCTGCGCATCCACAGCCGCGGTAGAGTGGAACTCCGTCGCTCCGCTCACTTGCTCAATGCGGGCAATGTTGTTCGGCTTCACCCCCGCGCCGGGCATGATGATGATGCGCCCTGCGGCGCGCTCCACCAGCTGCGCAATGAACTCCGCCCCCGCCTCTGCCGTCGACTCCTGGCCGGAGGTAAGCAACCTATCGCACCCCAGCTCAATAATCTGCTCCAGCGCCTCCAGCGGCTTATTACAAATATCGAACGCACGGTGAAAGGTGATGGACATCCCGTCCGCAGCCGTCACCATACGGCGGCAAGCCTCCATATCCAAATCCCCCTCCGGCGTCAGCGCGCCGATGACCACGCCATGCACCCCCGCTGCGCGGCAGTATTCAATATCGCGGCACATCGTTTCCACCTCCGCCGCCGAGTAGCAAAAACCGCCATCCCTCGCGCGTATCAGCACATTCACATCTACCCCAAGCTCCGCCTCCACCACGCTCTGAATCATCCCGTGGCTCGGGGTCACGCCCCCACAGGTAATCGCCGTGCACAGCTCCACGCGCACAGCACCACCGGCTGCCGCCTCACGCACCTCATCCAGCGAGGTGCAGCATACTTCTATCTTTCTCATATCTGCTGAAAATGTTCCTTGTATTTTCCTCTCCATCGGGCTCTCCCGCTTAGCCTTCAAGCCCAATCTTTACCTTTGAGTTGCTGATAATTCTCCGTTCATCTTTTTCTATCGATAGCACACTACTTATTCCAGTAGTTCTGAATGCATAAGGGAGCGAATGACATAGCACATTAATTTCTTTTCGAAAAATATTCTTATTCCCAGTTTTTTTGCACCCGGTACAACAGGTAGTGACCTTATATGCAGTTCCTTAGCGTTTTGTATATCCACGTTCATCGTGGCTCGTGCTCTTTTTAAAACGGACTCGTCATCGCCTATCCATTCCATGTAGACACTTGCTTCAATAGGACTCAATTCAGTCAAGCATCGCTTAATTTTCTCTCGTCTGTTATACAGATAACTCTCATACGAGTCTGACAGTGTTACATATATGGAGTCTCCATTGTATTCACAATTGTTGATGTATACTCCGTTGTCGTAGAAAACATCTTTTTTGTGTACTCTGATAAGGTATTTGTATCGTTCAAGCGTATCACCATTAAGCGAATTGAGTAATGTTACTTGCTCGATGTTGTTTCTGCAAAGTATGTAGCTTAGGTAAGGATCGATATCTATATGATTTGGTATCAATATTTCCGCATGACGATAATTTTTCGTTTTGGAAAAATTATCATATATATTATCGTATATGTATTCAAAATTCAAACGAGAAAACGCTTCCTCTCCTCGAAGCGTTTTTGCACCGTGACCGGCCTGCGAAAATTCGGAAAACTCTACTTCAGGATGCGACATCAATTTTTCCAAATCAAACAAGAAAAACACCGGGACAGGAACATTGGCATTCGGATCTCCATGAAAACGCAGCAAAGGATGCTTATACCCTTCGTTATAATATTGAGTCGGTGTTTTCGGTCGAAAATAGAACCGGACATTTGATATCACTTCTCTATCGGTAATATCTATAACCTGTCTACTTGCGTTATCATTTAGCATGATATTGTGGTTAAGCGCTTGACTGCGACTGTACAAGCGTCCACTATTCAAGATGCTTGCAGCATTACTTACATCCGTAAAATGAAAAGCATACTTACGCCACCATGATGTAGGTGTATGGTAATTAAGATTTCTCTGTATGATATCTCCGTAGTTCATCCTTATCATTTAATATGGTAGACAGACATACGTCCCACTCCAGCATTAAGCTGGTATCCATCAGTCATTTGCTGAATGTCAGCATTATAGAGCTTTATTTTAGATAAATATCCTGCCGAATACAGTAGCGCATATAGCAAAGATTCCTCTTCCGTTGCTTTTTCTAACGATGTAACGGATGATGAACGCAGATTATCCCATACACGGTATAATTCATCCTCAGGAATAGCTTTTTCTTCTGCTTGATCTTCCCGGGTGAATAAGAGCGTATCATCCATGTATTTCATGGTAATAGGCTTTTTATTCCAATCAAACTCGTATGGCAGTATTGCACTGCTGTGTCTCAAATCATCTTTCACACCGTTAAAAGATATATCCTTGGCATTGCGCTTTAACCACGCAATGGTTTTTTGCGGAGTCTTATGTTCAGGCTCTTCGTCAGGATGCTTACCCAGATATATGTAGATAGAAATTGGTAACTTTTTCAGATATTTCTCCATGAGCGGCTTCACTTCGCTCCAGTTTAACTCTCCGTTCCCGCACCCTAAACGAGGAAATGCTATAGACGTTATACCCTTTGAGGCATAGGTCTGCACAAACTTCTGAAGTCCTGCCTCTATATATTCTAATTTCGAAGGTTGTCGCCAATTCTCTTTCGTCGGAAATAAAAGTACCCAATAATCAGCCTCATAGAATAACATAAGCTTACCGGTCCGCAGCAATCCCTGCTCGCAAACACTCTTGTAGCGCGCGAACATTTCAGGATATCTCTTCTTAAAAGAAAGAGCAATCCCTTTTCCCATGACGCCCACGGTATTTACTGTGTTTACAATAACCTGTGCAGGGCTTTCGAATATATCTCCTTCAATATACTCTATCATATCCGGTCATTTATAGGCTGTTTCAACTGCGATGCTTGCCTGATTCTAGCAGATTACTACCAAATGTACAGCTTTATATCTAACTTTTTAGTTGTTCCCAGCCTTCATTGCCTTCAAGCCCAATCCCAAGGCACAATAAAAGCGGGGCGTCACGATTTTAACTGACTCTTGGCCGAACCCTCCCCGCACCCACATTCTGGCACGCCCGCCCACCTAAGTCAAGCAAAATCAATTCCCGCACATGCTCATCGGCACCTATTCTCGGAAAATTGTTGAAAAATCCATTTTTTTATTGCCATGCGCAACATTCCCGTATAGTATACTTACATGGACATTACCCCCGAACTCAACAACATTACCCCCAACTACGCAGGAAAGAAACGGAAATCTCGCAAAGAGGATATCGTGACTCAAGTACTGGTCGGCGATATCAGCATACACGAGTTCTATTCCCCCAAGCCTTTAACCAAAAAGGAATGCGCAGTAGCACGCCAACTTCTCATGGATAGCATGAACGCTAGGTGTATGCAGCTGCTGGGCGGAGCGCCCCGCATTTTGGATTCCGAAGAAGAGAAAGCTGCAGAACGCCAATATCGCCAATACGAGCGCGCCTTCTACAAATTGCAGCGCTGGCTGGATTACTGGGAGGGGAAATAATCCCGCTAATCCTGCTCCAAGATTGCAGCAATCCAACGGTTTACGAGAAAAATCGTAAAATCCGAATTTTCTCCGTGAGATGAGTTAAAAATGTACATTCGTGAGATTAAGCAACTTTCTATCCTTGAATTCTCTGCATGGATGAGATAGACGTTTCTAACATGGTAAAGAATGGCGAAAAGCGTAGGGGCTTTTACGGTTGTTAAAAAGACTTGCTATCACAAGTATTAAAAAAATCAATGTGTAAGAAAATAATTAATTTTTTGCTTGCAAAATCGCTTAATTTGTGCAAGAATGAGTGCGTTCCCACTTCGAGGGTCCCAATTTGGGATATACGGAAGGTCCGTCTTAGAAGCTGGAACGGTCAGATTGCCGCCAAGCTGCAATCAAAAATACAAACACACTATTATACACGATGTCTACATTCATCAAGACCCCCGCTGGCTTCTGCCGTACGCAGAATAACGTAGTTTCCACCTCCAAGGCTGCCTCCATGATGGCTCCTTCTACCCCTGACATTTTTGAGGGGCTCGACGACAAAACAATTGCTGATCTTCGTCGCTACTTTGCAATTTTGATTGATACCTGTGAGCTAATGACTCCCGGTCTCGAAGTTTTCCTTAAGCTGAACGCTGCATCATTCCGTGCCAATGGCATCAAGTTCTATGTAACGCCCCAAGTGATGATGGAGCTGTACCGCAATCTCCTTAACACTGATGATGAGAAGAAGCTCCGCGCCACACGTGGTTGGTCTCTGATTGGCTCTGCTGAATACCGCGACCTCTTTGATACCTATCCCCCCAGCAGCATCGTTACACATGCTGACCCGAATCTGATTGACGCTGCCCGTACCCTCAAGCTGCGCCATGAGAAGCACGTACTCATCCTCACCAGCGATAAGCGGCTGACCAGCTCCATCTTCAATGCTTGCTACATTGAAGGGCTGGGCGAGGAGCACGGGCAGGTACAGGTCCTTTTCATCGATGCCAAAAACGCCAAGCTCACGCGCTACCACGAGAGCCGCCTTGAATTTCTCGCAGACGGTGTTGAGCTTCCCGCATGGAGCGTTATTGGCGAGCCTAAAGTGAAGCCCTGGGTCGAGCGCTATTTCCATGATTGCATCTACAACGGCTGCGTGTTCATGGACTCTTGTGCTCTGCGCCACGCTCTTGGTATCGGGGCCGCTAAAACTGACTTCTGTGCCAACTTAAAGGCGTTTGACGCCCTTCGCCCCGGCCAAAAGATCAACGTGGTAACGACCTCTCTCTACGACCCCGAAGTGCGTAGCACGGTTGAGGCCATGCCCCACCTGTTCAACATTGTGCAGGCTATCAGTCCCCGCATGCGTGAAGACGAGTCTATCTTCCAAGCCATGCTCGACGAGGCCCGTATCTCTAACGAGCCCCACATGCTCCTCATCACCAATAAGAAGGAGCGCTTCGAATATGTGTTGGGACGTATACCTACGACCCACAAGATGCAGGAGTTCTGGGGGTGCTTCATTGATGCTCGTGGGCTCCTTCGTAAAACCGTGAAGAATAGTGACACCACCCAGCAGGCCGCTTAATTTACCGACAGAAAACCTTTAATTTTTTTACATCATGAACGAACGTGCTGTATTTGACCCCTGGAACAACGCTCAGGATAAGCTTATCGCCGATTACAATACGGTCTCCGAGCAGGCCGGAGCCACGCTTATTCATTCTAGTTCGCTACTCTGTGGGAGTGCTGAAGTGCTTCTGACTGAAATGCTGCAGGCGGCCCCCCGCCTGCAGGGTCCCGCCATCTTGGTTTCCGGGCTTGGTGTGCTGAACGCCGCCAAGACCGGGACTGCCGGCCCCTCTGCTTCTGCTATTATCACGCAGCTGCTGCAAAGCGGCTCGGGAGCCAACGGTAAAATCCGGGTTCTCGGTGTACAGGGTGACACGGCCGCAACAGAGGAGCAAGAGCTTCGTAATTATGTGTTCGCTAATCACCGCACACAAAAGCAAATCATCATTGCCCAAGATAAGGCCTTTCTTGGGGAGCTGCGCCAACTTTGCAAGGCTAACGCGGCGGCGGCTCAGAGCTTACCCGCGCTGGTAACTTTAAGCCTGAACGATAAAGGAGAGCTGGCAAATCCCTTTGACCTGCTGTATTCATGCGAGGCTGAAAAAATAGCGGTGGAACGGCTCAGTGCTACCGCCAAGCGCTCCCTTATGTGCATTGACGCTTCCGGCCTGAAGCATGAGCAGGCCCCGGACTTTCTCCGCCACGTCAAAGCACCCCTTATCGCGGCAAATGCCCAACTCATTGTGTTCGCCTATAAAGACCAACCTTTGCCCCACGCTGACCTCTTAATCGCGCGAGCACAGGAGGCCCCCGCCACTGTACGCTTTGCGTACCTCAACCGCGATTTGCCTACTTCTGACGCCATTGTGGAGGCAATTTTGAAAGAGGAGCCCAGCCTTGCCGGTAAGTCCATCGTTTTTATCACGGATAAGGTCACCACCGGGACCCGTGTGGTACATCAGCTTGGCCGCAGCTCGCTGAAGCTCTCTGTATTCTCTATTAACCGCCATGGTTTCCTGAGCAATGTAGACCGCGCTATTATTGCACAGGCCAATGTCCGTGGCTCCGTCGTTCCGGAGATACGTCGGGCTATTGCTGAAGGCATCAGAACGGATGATGAGGAAATCGTAACATCTCTGGTTACTCGTAGCCGCTTTGGTCGCGATGCATTAGAGCACGGCATCATCGCGGCTCTGCGCCTTGGTAAGGATAAATATGTAGAAAAGCTTATCAAACTGGCTGATGCATGTTCTCCCATTGCCTTGAATTGGTGGGTACTCGATTACCCGGGATTCAAGGTGCCCACATACCTTTCAGACAACGCGCTTCATTTCCGTTTGCTCAAAGAGCTCATTGCCAAGACAGTTCGCAAGTACGGCTTCCAGCTCCCCCTTGAGCACCTGAAAGAGCTCAAGGAGGTCCCGTCTGCCAGCCATGACAAGATTGGGGAGCTTATCTCTTTGATGGAAACGGATGTCGCCGCTAAAGAAAAATCTCTTGTACCTCGTGCCTCTAAAAAGGCCGCGATTGAAGATAATCCTCATGAGGACCGACACCTGTCACCGGCACAAGCAGCTTTCAACTATATTTCTCGTATCACTATGCGTGAGTGTGATTTCATGAGAAATCAAGGGTTTGTGTTTGTCGTTGGAATTACGTTTTTGAAGAGACTGCACGATTGCCTCCAATACGATGAACAGTCCGTTCCATATTCAAATGCCAGCGGCGTGGCGTTCTCTGATCTGATAGAAAACGGAAGTATATCCATAGAAAAACTCAGGGCTTTTTGCCAAGGTTTTTCCAAAAATATTCAAAATATACTGAGGGAGCTAGATTTTGATTCAATTATTATCTCCAAGTCTAGACATGAGATTCTATACATTCAGAGGATTGTAGAAGCGCTTATGGAGCCCGTTGGGAATTTCTCCCCCTCTCGCTTTAGTGACGCTGACTTTGAGGAACTGCTTACTATTTTTATCCGTAGCAGAGCAGAAACAAATCGTGAAGATGGTGCTCATTGGTCCAACTCTGAGGTGGCCGAGCTAATGAGTGATCTGCTGGCTTCAAATCTAGAACTGGACCAAGAACAGCAAATCAGCATTTGCGATATGGCGGTGGGTTCAACCACCTTGTTGAAAGCGTTGGCTCATAAGTTAGAGACTTTGTATAGGTGCCGTGTAAATACATACGGGGTAGATATTAACCATCGTACCGTTGCTATTGCAAAATTACTGACGTTTGTTCGAGGCGGTTACCCCGAGAATATTGTTCATGATGACGTAGTTGCTAACGACGTATTCTCCGGACACACTTTTGATTTCATGGTATGCGAGCCGCCCTTCGGCATGAGACTGGACACGTCCCGTCCGGTGCGTGCAATAGAAGGATACCCCGCTGCTTCTGATTCTTCTCTGTTCTTCCTGTTTGCATGCCTTTCTAAGTTAAACGCCTCTGGTAGACTCGCTATATTGCAACCAGGTGCTTCAATGTTTTCGTCGAGACGAGGTGACGTTGAGTGTAGGCGGTATCTTATTGAAAACGACTTGTTGGAGGCTATTATTCAGCTTCCTAGCCATCTTTCTATATACACTGGTATTCCTCTGTATATATGGATTATTGCAAAGAATAAGCCTAAGGCTCGTCATGGCAAGGTTCTTTTGCTGGATGCATCAAATTGTGGGGGTGAATTGCATAAGGCCGGAGTAGCACGGTGCAGAGCATTCCCGGAGGAAGGTCGAAAGCTCATACTTCAGGCTTACAACGCATTCGAACATGAATGTTTTTACGGTGACCCCGGAAAAATGCGTTGCGAAAGTCGCGTTGTTGAGAATTACAAATTCGCATATCGAAAAATAATGGTAGAGCACCCGAAACTCACCAAGACTGGCAAGATTCAAATGAAACTGGGTAAACCGGAAGCCGATCGTACTCTAAGCGAGGAATTTACAGTGGCATGGAACGAGTCTCCGGACGTATTCTTTGCTCGTGAAGTACTACCCATAGATCCTAACGCGTGGTTTGAGCCTAAGCGCATTTCTGAGCACTGCGCTATACATTTCGCGGCTCATTTCTACAAGGTACCCGATGGAGAAACCTTGGAGGGCTCTCTGATTCGTAACATTACTTCGCTACGTGAGCGCATTAACGGGTTGAAGGAAGAGTATGAAGCGAAACTTCGACAGTATGAAGAACGCATCGGCACGCTTAATCAAAAATTAGAAACTTTCGAGCACATAGCTTCTCATGTTCCTGGTTTAAACTCGGGAACAAGAGGCATATTTCTGCGACGCCCCTGATAACGTAATTTTAGCTTTAATAGACATTAAGTTTCGGATATAATTTCCTCAGTAGGAGACTTCATAATGGAAGACGATAAGATTTACCAAGTAGGCACCAATATTCAGGAAAAAGCCACCGTCATCTGGAACGTGGCCAACGCCATATTCGGCATCTTCAAACCGCATGAATACGGCAAGGTCATTCTGCCCATGACCGTGATTAAGCGCTTCCACGACTGCCTTGCAGCCACGCATGCAGAGGTACTGGCGGCGCATGAAAAGCACGCCAATCTTGCCCCCGGTGCGCTGGATATGATGCTCATGCGTGCATCCGGATACAAGTTCTACAACACCAGCAAGTTCACCTTCGACACTCTGGTGGCCGACCCGAACAATATCGAGGCCAATTTTCGCAACTATCTGGCAGGCTTCTCCCGCAACGTGCAGGACATCCTCACCAAGTTCCGCTTCGAGGACCAGCTCAACACGCTGGTGGAGCACAACGCCCTGTTCCTTGTGGTGCAGGAGTTTGCCTCGCCCAAGGGCTATCTGGGGCCGGATAAAATCAGCGCGGTGGACTGCGGCTACATCTTTGAGGAGCTGGTGCGTAAGTTCTCCGAATCCTACGCCGAGGAGGCGGGTGCTCACTTCACCAGC
>CAJGCY010000072.1 GCA_904501955.1 uncultured Akkermansia sp.
TTCGGGCTTACGCCCTCGCCCTTATCTGTCGGCCTTCCGCGTCTTCGGCTGCGCCTCAGGCGCTACAGGGCTCCATATCATTTTCATGCGTTACCGGGGGTTCTCATCTTCGGCTACGCCTCGATGAACCACCCCCGGCTATATGTCTGTCGTCCTCCGGACTCTCAAATTCGGCTCGCTGCGCTCGCGGTAAATTCGTCCTTCGGAATTCGTAACTCGTACTTCTACAAACTCCCATTTATCAACTGTATAGTTTACAGAGCCTAATCAATAATCAAAAAGCATGCAATTTTGTATTAACCCATCATTTCTGCTACTTTTCGGTATGAAACGATGCGAATCCCTTGTAAATTTCCCATATCTTGCCCACCATAAATAAGGGTAGGCTCCACGGCTGTCGGCTCAAGGGAACAAAACTTCTGCAAGCTCTTGTACAAAGCCGGAGTATACGTTATGGCGGATTTTATTTCAATCGGCCTCGGTACAATACCCGCCTCATGAATCAAATCCACCTCTAAACCGGAGGAATCACGGAAGAAAAAGAAATTAGCTTTCTGCCCCTTATTCAACTGTGCTTTAATCAGCTCTGAAACTATCAGATTTTCGAAAATACTCCCCACTAAGGGATGTCCATTTACCTGTTCAGCAGACCTGATACCAAGCAAAGACGTCACCAAGCCGGTCTCCGTGAAATAAACTTTCGGCGTCTTTACCAATCGTTTACCGTAATTCTTGTAATAGGGATACAGAGTAAAAACAATGTATGAGGCCTCCAGCATTGAAACCCATTCCTTAATAGTAGGCGCACTTACCCCAACATCATTAGCCAATGAAGCAAAATTCAGCATCTGCCCCGTGCGGGAGGCCAGCAACCGAATGAAAATTTCAAACTCACGCAACTTCATCACATTGATTAGTTGCCGTACATCACGCTCGATGTAGGTACGCAAATAATCAGGATACGCCATCTCTGCATCCTGCCCGCGAGAGTGAATACGCGGTAATCCGCCCATAAACATGGCCTCATCACGAGTCAAATCAATACCGGCGTCGTTCAACTCCTCCAGAGACAAGGGCAATAAGTCAACCATGGCACTACGCCCGGCTAAACTTTGTGTGATACTCTGCTGTAGCTCCATCTGTCTGCTACCGGTCAGAATGTACATGCCGTTACAATCAGCATCATCAATAATCCCTTGCAAGTAGCTGAGCAACTCCGGCGTGTTTTGAACCTCATCAAAAATGCACGGAGCCGGATGCGCCGCCAAGAAGCCTAGCGGATCATCCTCAAAGGCTTGCCTCTCATACGGATTCTCCATGCTGACATAACCATAATCCGGAAACAAATGACGTGCCAGTGTGGTTTTGCCTGATTGTCGAGGCCCGCAAATCGTCACCACCGGATACATTCCTGCTGCCTTTTTCACATATCCACTGATTTTGCGCTCTATGTATCGTTTCTCCTCCATACGCACCCATTTTACCCCTATTTTCTTGCAAATGCAAGATTCGATTTTAGATTTGCAAAGATTATTTACACTTTGATAAACAATTTCGAAAGGAAGAACGAATCTCCACTTTCAATATTCAACATCTAATATTCAATATCGTCATTCCCGATGCCACTGCTCGCAAACGCACCTAAATTATGTTACAAAACAACTAAACAGCATAATCTATAAATTTTATAGGAATTAAGACACAGCCCCGCATTGCAATCCGTGCAGGGCTGTGCTAGTATAGCGGCGCTATGGATAACGAAGCCTACCAGGTATCTACGCCGCTCTTCCGCGCCATCACCACGGGAGATACCGCCGCCGTGCGTAAACTCTTAGCCGCCGGGGCGGACCCGAACGAGGCCTATGGCGAGGACGAAGACACCGTTTTGCTTGAAGCAGCCGTACACGGCCACACAGACATGATAGATTTGCTCCTGCAAGCCGGCGCCAATCCCAATACCTGCGATTTACACGGCTACACCGCCCTCATGGGTGCCGTAAGCTCCGGCTGCGTTACCTGCGTGCACCAACTGCTCCGCGCCGGGGCCAACCTGCATGCCATTTGTGCCCGCAGCGGCGCCACCGCCCTGCACGATGCCGCAGGCCGCGAGCAAACAGATATACTGCAAGCCCTCCTCAACGCCGGGGCCAACCCCAATGCAGAGGAGAATAAAGAAGGACTCAACCCGCTCATGTGCGCCGTATACCGCCTTAATGCCGCCGGTGTACGCCTGCTGTTGGACCACGGCGCCAATCCCCATTACCGCAGCTCCAAAAACGACACCGCCGCCGAGCTCCTGCACGAGCTCTCCCAAAACCTCTGGATACCTAAGAAAATTGTCCGCGCCAACCGCATCAAGCAATACCTGCAAGAGGCAACATAAAAGAGGATACATAAACGCTTGCGCAGCAAGCCCTTCACGTGAGCCACAGGCGAACCCTTCTCGCTTGCGCAGCAAGCTCTTCATGTGAGCCGCAGGTGAACCCTTCACGCTTGCCCCGCAAGCCCTTCTCGTGAGCCAACAGGCGAACCCTTCACGCTTGCGCAGCAAGCCCTTCTCGTGAGCCACCGGCGAACCCTTCACGCTTGCCCCGCAAGCCCTTCACGTGAGCCGCAGGCGAACCCTCCTCTCTTACCCCAACAATATAACAAACCCGGCTCAGATTAAATTTTTCTTGCCGATATCGGCAAGAAATGCTATAAAATGGGCGTGATGAAGTATATTTCTGCCGCAGAGTTTGCCGATAAACACGGAATTGCAGAACGCACCGCACGCCACTATTGTGCATGCGGCAAAATTGCCGGCGCCTTTCTGACCGGAAAAACATGGAATATTCCGCAGGAGGCGCCCCTGCCCACCCGCAAACCTAAGCGCAGCCGCATCATGCCCTTGCTCTCTGTATTGCAAGAGCAAATGGCAGGCGGCCTCAAAGGAGGTATTTACCACCACACGCAAATTCACTTCACCTACAACACCAATCACATCGAAGGCAGCAAACTCACAGAAGAGCAAACACGCCACATATTTGAAACCCAATCACTGATAGCGAACAATGATATCATCCATGTGGATGACCTCATTGAAACCTCGAACCACTTTCGATGTGTAGATTACATCATTCGCAACGCACAGTTACCACTAACAGAATCCATGATATGTGAGCTGCACGCCATCCTCAAAACAGCCACCTCCGATGCCTCTCGCCCTTGGTTTGCTGTGGGCAGGTACAAGAAATACGAAAACGAAGTAGCAGGCCGCGATACCACCCCGCCCGCACTCGTGCATCCGGAAATGAAAAAGCTCCTACAGCAATATCACCGCCTCAAAAAGAAGACGCTCGACGATATCATATCCTTCCACCACAGTTTTGAGTGCATCCACCCCTTTCAGGATGGCAACGGCCGCATCGGACGCCTCATCATGTTTAAAGAATGCCTCGCACACAACATCGTGCCCTTCATCATCACAGAAGAGCTTAAACTCTTTTATTATCGCGGACTTGCCCACTGGCCGGGCATCCCCGGCTACTTGCGAGCCCCTATCCTCACGGCCCAAGACGACTTCCGCCACCTCATGCGAAAATTCCGCATCGAGGAGTAAAAGCACGCAGCCCCCAGTAACGCACAAACAACAACTATGATTCGACAAAAGATATACGACGTAGTGGAATTGAATGAGGTGAACTCCACAGCCTCGCGCCTGTACAACCAGTTCATGCTTATTCTGGTGGTGCTCAGCATGCTGCCGCTTGCCTTCAAAGAGAATTACCCCGTATTTGCCATTACAGACACGGTGGTGGTGTGCATTTTCATCGTCGATTACATTCTCAACTGGATAACAGCCGATATTCGCTTTGGCAAACACGGGCTGTGGTCCTTCATCCGCTATCCCTTCTCCATTCCCGGCATTGTGGATTTGCTCTCCATTCTCCCGGCCATGTCCTTCATCCACGACGGATTCCGCCTCATGAGACTATCCCGCGCCGTGCGCATGCTGCGCATGTTGGCCGTGTTCAAAATGGTACACCACTCGCAAAACATGATTTTGGTAGTACGCACCCTGCGCGAGTCAAGAGACTCTCTGTTGGCCGTATGCTATCTTGCCTTGGGGTACATCCTCGTTTCCGCCCTAGTGATTTTCAACGTCGAACCGCAAACCTTTCCCTCCTTCTTCGATGCTCTGTACTGGGCCACCGTCTCGCTAACAACCGTAGGTTATGGAGATATTTACCCCGTCTCCACCATCGGGCGCTGCGTCACCATGTGCTCCTCGCTCCTCGGTATCGCCCTCATTGCCCTCCCCGCCGGTATTATCACCGCAGGCTACCTGAATGCACTCCAAAGCCAACAAAACAAGCAAAAGAACAAACCCAACAACGGCGCATAAAATATCACGCTTGCCCCGGCAAGCCCTTCCCGTGAGCCGCAGGCGAACCCTTCACGCTTGCGCAGCAAGCCCTTCACGTGAGCCACAGACGAACCCTTCACGCTTGCCCCGCAAGCCCTTCACGTGAGCCCACAGGCGAACCCTTCACGCTTGCTCCGCAAGCCCTTCACGTGAGCCGCAGGCGAACCCTTCACTCTTGCCCCACAAGCCCTTCACGTGAGCCGCAGGCGAACCCTCCTCGCTTGCGCAGCAAGCCCTTCTCGTGAGCCCACAGGCGAACCCTTCACGCTTGCGCAGCAAGCCCCTCACGCGAGCCTCGGCGAGCCTAGCTTCCTAAATTGTACATTGTACCTTGTAAATTGTACATCCCCTCACGCTTGCCCCGCAAGCCACCCTCCCCCAAATTGTACCTTGTACATCGTAAATTGTACATTCAACTCTTCTTACCGCTTCACAATCGGGCAAGGAGACAGTCTATCTGCAAAGTCATCGAACGCCAACAGCTTCTTGTAAAACGGATACTCTTCCAGCGGAAGCCCCAGCGGCATGTAACTGCGGCCACGGATGGGATTAATGGCGTCCACCAACACGCGCGGCACCACCAACCATCGGTAGGGGCGAGCCCCTTCTATAAACAAATCGCCAAACGCGTTCATATTAGTCCGCTCTATCAACCTTTTGATAATCCCCGCTTTAATGTACCGCTTTCCCTCGGCATCACGGCTAAACGCAATCAGAATATCATCCTTATGGCACACAAACACCCTCATCAACGTGCGCAAACCATCATCTCGATATCCGCGCCGGTTTACTCTTGTTTTGCTGCGCAGCTTCTCCAGCAACACCTCCCGCGGATACATGCTATTAACATGCCCGCTATCATAACAAAACAACAACCGCGCTTTCCGTGAATTATAATAATTCGGTATGGGTATATCAAAGATAACCTTATCCTTATGTCGCTTCAATAAACCGCGCGAAGCGTTTCCATTCAAATACAACATAATGTGCGCCTCCTCCTTGCCAATCTTCTCAGCAATGGCCCGGCTCCGCTCCATATATGCTTCTTTTATTGTGTCGATATCTACTTTGGCCATGTTCTACAGTGTTTACCCTATAATGTTATTATATAGTAGCGTTAAATGAAATAGTTACCTCTTCGAACACTTCCGAAAGCTTCGGGAGAATCCGGAATATTCTTTCTCGTTTTACTCTTGTTACATTTGCCGATATTAATTCGTGGATCACCACCTATACTCAACAAACACCCATCATTCACATTGAGGACAAACGCCATTGCCTTCATATCAGAAGCAGAAAAATATTTACCTTTATTGTATACTGCATTGTAGTTAATTCCATCACCTTAATCAGATTCAGCAGCTAACAAAATCCGTTCTTGTGATTTATCTACCCATTGCTCTCGGCGGAGACGGTGCAAAATACTTTCCAGCAAACGTGAGGAGAATCCGTTGTCTTTGTCGCCGTACAATTGCATGAGTTTCACCATATCATCCATGCGCCCGGAATTGAGTACAATCTGAGCGGTCAGGTAATTATCTACGGCTTTTTTCAGGGCAAGGCGGATATTCTCCTCATCGCTGTTAGCCATTGCATCAGCTACGTTAATATCCTTGGACATTTCAGGGGCAAGCTTATCCAGAATGGCGCGCACATTATCCTCGTCCTTCCATTCTATGTTGCCAAAGAGGTCATGGAACTGAGACAAAATGTCCGACAGCGGCTTCATATCCGGCTCCGGCACGCCGCCACCTGCCACGGGTGATGGCGGAGCCATGGTGCCGTCTTCATCAGCCAGCGCAATGCGGATAGTGTGCCCCACTTCTGCCCTATAGCTGTTCAGCTCTACAGCAGATGTGATGTGGTCATCCGTTTCTCGTCCGATGCTGGGCAATATTTTAAGTAGCTGACGCAGGAAACACGACAGCTTCTCCCAATCGGCATTTACATACGGCAATACAGTGGACAGGAAGTCATAGTAGCGGACAAATGCTCGGGCTGTACTCTTAAAGTGTATCTGTTCATCTTGCTGGCGTGACTCAAATTCCTCTTTGCATTCATCCAGCACAGCAGCCAGCTCTTGATTGCCATCGGGTTTTGTCAAGTAAATGCTGACGGCTCTTGTGAGTTGAGTAGAAGTATAAATCCCGGAGTCATCCAGCTCTGCTTTCAAATCATGAAGCTTGTTTGCATCACAATCGCCCGACAGAATCGTCGTCATATAGTACGGCTCAAAGTCAGCGCGTATGGATTCCTCGCTATTGTAGAAATCAAGCACAAACGTCTTGTATTTTTCCGCACGCGCACGATTGAGGCGAGATAACGTCTGCACAGTCTTCACTCCAGAGAGTTTTTTGTCCACATACATGGTTTGCATCAGCGGTTCATCATAGCCTGTCTGGAACTTATCAGCCACCACAAGGATACGGTACGGGTCTTCCTGTATCTTATCCTCAATCATAGAGGATGCAAAGCCGTTAATCTTAGCCTCATCCCACTTTTCTCCTTTAATCTCTTTCTCTCCGGAGAATGCTACAATGGCTCGGTAAAGGCTATTGCGGCGTTTCAATTCAGCTTCAATAGCATAATAGTAGTCAATGGCTCGCTGAATACCGGAACAGATAACCATAGCACGAGCTTGCCCGGCAATTTGTCGGCATCCCTGTGTCAAAAAATGGTCGACCATGATAGCCACCTTTTTCTTAATAGCGGCCGGATTACTCTCGGCTAGTTTTTTTAGCTTAGCCTGGGCCTTATTAGCATCATACTCCTCCGAAGCGTGTTGCCCATCCCTCGCCTTCAGTCTAAAATAGCTCTTAATTGTTGTGTAACAAGCTAAGACATCCAAAATAAAGCCCTCCTGAATGGCCTGCTTCATGCTGTAGTGGTGGAATGGGCGGTATGAGCCATCCGGAGCCAACAGGCCAAACATACGCAGGGTCTTCACCTTGGGGGTAGCGGTAAAAGCGAAATAGCTAGCATTCTGAACCAGTTTGCGGAGCTTGGCGCGGTGGTAAGCCAGTCTTTGCACCTCACGCTCTTCTTTAGATGCACACGTGGCCAGAATATCCATGAGATCGTCATCATCCTCAACCTTGCAGTCACTAGCTCCGGCAAGCCCTAAAACCTTGTTGAGAGCAGCCGCATTTTCACCACCTTGAGAAGAATGAGCTTCATCAATGACGATGGCAAACTTCTTGTTATGTATTTTCTGCATCTGCTTGAGTACAACCGGGAACTTTTGAATAGTAGACACGACAATACGTGTGGCAGCATTGGGAGCCAGAGCTTCTCCCAGTTCCGTTCCCTTCCGTGCATGCAAAATATTACCCATTCGGGCAAACCTGCGGATGTTGCCGTTTATCTGCTTGTCCAGATTACGGCGGTCTGTCACCACAACAACGGCATCAAAGGCGTGCTTTCCATCTGCACCTCGTGTGTTGGTGAGCTGCAGCACCAGCCACGTGATGGTGTTGGATTTGCCACTGCCTGCGCTATGCTGAATCAGATACTGCTGTCCGGCACCATTTACACGCACATCTGCCAGCAATTTACGCGTGGCGTCCAGCTGATGATAACGAGGGAATATATCGACCTTCCGCTTTTTGTCTTTGTTCTTCTTATCCTTTTCCTCTACCTTGCAGGCATAGTGCTCGATGATGTCGCACAAGCTAGACGGCTGAAGAATATCCTCCCAGAGGTAAGCCGTGGCAAAACCGTTCGGGTTGGCAGGGTTCCCCGCTGAGCCATCTTTCTTGCCTTTGTTGAAGGGGAGGAATCGACTGCGTTTACCACTCAACATGGTGCACATATACACCTCGTGCGAGTCTACAGCAAAATGCACCGCGCAACGTCCCGGCACCAGCAGGGGCTCATTCGGGTCACGGTCGTTTTTATACTGATCGATGGCATGTTTGACATTCTGGAGGGTATATTCATTCTTCAGCTCCATGGTTACCACCGGTATACCGTTGATATAAAGCCCCATATCCAGTATATCAGGGTCTTGAACATGGGGCTGGGAGTAAGTCAACTGACGAATAAACCCGAAAGTGTTCTTTGCATGCAACTCCTTAGCGGTGGCGTTGTCATCATCCGGCAGACTATGATACAGCTTGATGCCGCTGCATTGCTCATGGCTGATGCCGGAGCGCAGCACATCTATCACGCCTCTGCGTTTCAGCTCGCTGCTCACGCGCTCCAGAAAGCGCTTCCACGCCGAGGCTTCGTACAATTTGAGCTTATTGTAGACGGGTAACTGAGTTTCTTTCAGGAAATCCAGCAGCATAGAGCCGTCCACCGCGTACACCTTATCGTAGGTGTCCATGGTGCGCTTTTCATAGCCGCCCGCCAGCAACGCATCTTCAATACGTTGCTCCAGATCTTTCTCCTTCAGGCTCGTTTCCTGCTGTGCTTGTGTAGGTGCAGACATAGGTGATAGTATGGGTTAAATCGCGTCTCGCACATCCACCTTGCCCGTGACCACATGGGCTATGGTGGATGTCTTCAGTTCCTTGAATTTCTCGATAATTTGCTCCTGCCGGGCTACAAGCTCGTCTATATCAGAACATTTCTTGTCGAGGTAGATTGCAATGGCTTGTTGTTCATCTGTTGGAGGAAAGGGTATATATGAAGAAGCTATGTCGGAGTACCGGGTTGTCCATAAATCGGCTACGATACCATGCCCTTTTTTGTAAAACTCTTCTTGAAAAGGAACACTGCGTAACAGATTGTGAACAAATAAACGATTCCATGACGGTGCCGGAATGAGAACGTGGTTAATCAACGACACAGAACCTTCGTATGAGGAAAGTCCGGAAGAGCCTTTTCGGTCAGAACGACTGTTTATAACAAAGTCGCCAACCCTCACCAATTTTCGATTATCCCCATTATCTGTTTTAGCTACTTTTTCCAACTGAGGTAGGATACCCTGTTTTGTTACTGAAATAGGCGGATAATCCTGGTCACTAACCTTGGTTCTTCTTTCCAAAAACTCGTTAGCAAATCTTCTGATTTCCCAATGTTGCGGGATATCTCCAATCCAAGCGATGCCGCTATCTTTCATAGGAACATCCGGATTGAGACCCTTGGTAACGGCCTCGGCAATGATGGATTGCTTGAGTTCCTTGAGGCGTTCGATGATGGCTTGTCGGCGAGACACCAATTCGTCTATCTCGGCGCATTTCTTGTCGAGATATGCAACGATGGCGTTTTGTTCTTCTACTGAAGGCACACAAGATTTCAAACGTACGATAGCGTCATAATTGAGAGCCTGTCGGACTCCCCCTCCTGCTCCATAGATAGCTTTTCTAACATCGTAAATATGAAGTTGATATTGGAAATAAGCACTATTCACGGTTTGATTTATAGGTTGAAGCGTAACATAAGCTGATGTAATAATACCTTTTTGCGTGCACAAAGCAGTCCTCAGACTTTTGTGGTCATTCTGTAAATCTGTTAATCTCAGAACAATGTCTCCGTCTTCAATTATATTATATGATTCGAAGCTTGCTGGGAGTAAACCTTCTGTCTTATTGATATCCTTTTGTATTATTTTTCCGTAACTAATAGATAATAGATTTGACTCCTGAAGATTTTTGTTTGGAGAGTTTCTTTCTTGAAAATAAGCTCTATACTGGGAAATGCCCCAATGCTCTGGAATTTCACCAAGCCACGGGACTCCACTTTCTTTGTATGTAGGATAAGCTTTCATACCCATTACTTCTCCCCAATGATAGAGTTCAGAATAGCATCACTACCTGCATCCAGAGCGCGGATATCTGCGATAATATCAGCAATGGAGCGCAGCGGAGCGGGTTTATAGAAATAGCGGTTGAACGAAATCTCGTAGCCGATTTTACCGTCCGGCTCCGGCACAAAGGAATCCGGAGCATAGGGCAACACCTCTCGCTCCATGAAGTCCGTCACAGATTCGGTGAGGGAAATCTGTTCGGTTTCGCGGAGCTCTGCGTCGGCGATGGGATAACCGGATTTATCTGTTCCCAGCACAGGGGCATCGGCAGATTTGACACCGAGAGCCTTGCGCAGCTCGTCAGATATCTTCTTGGTGAGTTTGATACCCTTAAGCGATTTCTCCAGCGCAGCCCATGGCATTGCGCCCTCGTGCAGAGCTGCCAGGGCGGACATGATAGCATCCCTTTGTTTCTCCGGGAGCTGGTCTTTGAGCTGAGCCAAACGCTCAGCGGAAATCTCAGCGGAGAGACGAAGAGGTCGCTCTACGATAATGCTGCGATAGCCCAGCTCCTCATTGCTCAGCACAATGGAGTTCTCCGTGTTGCGGGGATTAAGGATAAGGTCGAGCACGCGGACGCGGTCTTCCGGCGCCATCTCGCAGTTACGCTCGCCGAGGTTCTTACGCAGGGGGCGGCTCCACTTGGAGGCATCGATGAGCTGCACCTTGCCGCGCATATTATCCTTCTTACGGTTGGTCAGCAGCCAGATATAGGTAGCAATACCCGTATTGTAGAAAATCTTTTCAGGCAGCTGAATGATGGCCTCCACGAGGTCATTCTCCAGCAGGTAGCGGCGGGCATTGCTTTCGCCCTGTCCGGCATTTCCGGTGAAGAGACTGGAGCCGTTGTGCACGGTAGCAATACGGGAGCCGAGTTCATCGGTCTTCATCTTGTTCACCATATTGAGCAGGAAGAGCATCTGCCCATCCCCCGTATCGGGAAGCATGGCATAGTCCGGGTCATCGGCATAGCCGGGCTTTACAAAGCGGTCATCGGTGATGTCCTTTTTGTTGGCTGTACCATTCGCGGTCATGTTCTTCACCTCTGTACCCCAGCTTTTACCATAGGGCGGGTTACTCATCATGAAGTTGAATGATTTGCCGTAGCAGGAATCCGCCGACAGCGTAGAGGCACAGGAAATGTGGAACTCATTGTCCGCACGGCCTTTGATAAGTGCGTCAGCCTTAGCGATAGCGTATGTCTCCGGGTTGATTTCCTGCCCAAAGAGCTGGAGATTGATGCGCAGATTTCTCTCCTTAGCCAACAGCTTGAGGCGGTCTTCACCCACCGTCAGCATGCCACCGGAGCCGCAAGCGCCATCATAGAGTGAATAGGTGCCATGTTTGAGCTCCTCTGCAATAGGCTCGAAGATAATGTCGGCCATGAGGGTGACAATATCGCGAGGAGTGAAGTGTTCACCCGCCTCCTCATTGTTTTCTTCATTGAAGCGTCGCAGCAGCTCCTCGAACACCGTACCCATGGCGTGATTATCCAGCCCGGGGATTTCATTACCTTTGCCGTCTTTTTTGGGATTCGGGCTGAGATTCAGCGTAGGGGAAAGGTACTTACCGAGCAGAGCTGTCAGGATTTCCGCGCGTGGCGTGCCGTTATCGTCATTCACGCCACGCACATCCATCAGCTTGGGGAATGTCACATTGTAGAAGTCAAAGCGGGTCAGAATCTCCTGCACATCGGCGGAGAACCCGCGCAGGTACTCCATGAAATTGGCCTCCAGCTGTTCCAGCGTAGAAGCGCGGGTCAAATCCGCCATAGTATAGGGAGAGGTATTGTAGTAGCCACAGCCGGAGACGCTGCACAGCAGCTTTTTAAGCGTATCCCCGGTGAGTTTCTTTCCGGCCTCGCTCTGAGCCATAGCCATCACGGCGGCCTTGGTCGGTTCCAGTACGGCATCCAAACGGCGCAGCACTGTCATGGGCAAAATCACATCGCGGTATTTACCGCGTACAAAACGGTCACGAAGCACATCATTGGCAATACCCCAGATGTACGAAACAATAGCGTTGTGGTCAAACTCTGACATTACAATTATGTTTTCAATTTTTTCATCAAGCGGATACCACTCCCAATACTACAACCTTAATATAATTTCCGCTGCCTATTATCATATCAGCTGATTCTCTCTCGAGAGCTTCAGGATTATCATCTTTTAGAA
>CAJGCY010000073.1 GCA_904501955.1 uncultured Akkermansia sp.
GCTGACGGTGTTGGTGGAGTTCGACGCCGACCCGCGCAAGCCCGCCGTGGTGCAGCTGATACCGCGCAATCGCCATGAGACATACAAGGTGGGTGGTGTGAGTTATCCGCTTGCGCTGGATATCTCCGCCACCATTGAGGTATATTGGAACCTCACCCGTGTGAAAGAAGATCGCTTTTTGGGAATGCTGCGCCCGCAGCAGCTGCGTGATACCACGGGGCTTACCTGCATGGAGGCGTACGACCCGAACAAAATACCCGTGGTGCTCGCGCACGGTTTGCTGAGTAGTGCCGGCACCTTTGATAACATGGTGAACCGCCTGCTGGCGGACCCCGTAATCCGTAAGCACTACCAGTTCTGGTACTACAATTACCCCACGGGTGTGGCGTGGACGATTTCTGCCCGCCATTATCGCGATTCTTTAACCCGCGTACGGCGGCATTTGGACCCGCAGCACCGCAACCGCCACTGGGACCGCATGGTGGTAGTCGGGCACTCCATGGGTGGCCTCATCACTCACTACAGCCAGTGTGTAGAGCCGTGGAAGATGCTGCAAGGCCGCAATATCGGCGGTATAGATATGTCTCGCTACATGGATGCTCGCTATGTGGATGAGCCCCTGCCGTTCAGCCGTAGGATGACCGGTTTGCAGCGAGATTACTATTTCCGCCCGGTGCAGGCGGCCCGGGTTATTTACCTTGCCACGCCGCACCGTGGTGCCCCCATGGCGGAGTACAGCATCACCGGGTGGCTGATGGGCCTCGTGGAGCTCCCCCAAACCTTGGTGCAAGAGGTGCTGAATGTGGCTACCCTGCAGCAAAACAGCGTGCTGATGGACCCCGGCCGCATGACGGAGTGGTTCACCAGTGGCGACCAGCTCTCTCCGGAGAGCTACTCCATCAAGGGCTTATACGGCTTGCAGGTGCGCAATGTGCCTACTCACTCCGTCATCGGGGATCGCGGGCGCAATAATTCTCCGCGGAGCTCGGATGGCGTCGTGCCCTACTGGTCCAGCCACATACCGTGGGGTACGGAAACCGTTGTCCCGGCGGATCATTCCGTGCAGGATGCCCCCCAAACGGCGGAGGACCTCGCCCGCGTGCTCAAGGAGCACTTGCGCCGTTGCGGACGCAAATCCCGTGGTTGATAAGGGCGCCTTCTAATCAGCATTTACCCCGATAAATCGGAAGTTGAAGGGGTGATGTGTAACATTCATTCACTCGGAGCGAGGGACTTTAGTCCCTCTTATGGATTAGCCCCGCGCGTATTTGTGGGACTAAAGTCCCATGCTCCGATAGATTTTGTTGCTCGCCAACTTCCGTTTGATCGTGCTCGCAAGCCTGATTGGGTGGGCGTGGCTCAGAATTTCGAGCTGCCGATGGCTGTGATTCCCTGAGATTTGGCCAGAATGCGCAACTCACGGTCATTGGTGATGATGATCGCGTGGGGTGTTTTTGCCGCCACGCGGAGTAAAACGGAGTCCGCGATGGTGTCTTTGCCGCGTATGGCGTTGTCTTCGAAGCGCACGCGCCTGCCCTGTAGCTCCAGCAAGTTTTCCATGCGCGACATGCCCATGCGAGCGTTGCCTGCGCGTTCTTTGTTTTCGTTGTTGCTCAGCCCTTTGAGCTCTCCGAGTACGATTTTTTCGATATGCAGCGTCCAGTTGTGGCGTTTTGCCTGAGCGGGTAAGTTGCGGAACCACTCCGTCAGCTTTTCATCCATCCAAATGTTGGTATCGATGAAGAGCACACAACCATTCGGAACCGAGCGAGGCATGGGGACGGCCTCCGGGGCAATGGTGGACTCCTGCGGGCGGGGGGCAGGCTCCGCCTTGCGGTGGTGTGGTGGTGCTTGTTTCCCGGGAGATTTTTTGCGGAATAAGCAGTAGAGGAAGAAAATGAGCAGGGCGGAGATGGTGCCGATGCTCAGCTCCCAATATTTGACGGCATAATACAGGTATGCCCATTCCGGGCCACTGTCTTGCACGCCGTTGGCCGCTGCTGCCGCCCAGCATACTTCCGCTCGTTCCCAATTGCTCCACTGCAAGTCATCTCCCATTTTTTCCTGGTAAACGCCTGCCTCTTTGCCTTTTGCTGCAATGAGGCGGGTGAGGGCCTTGGTGTCTCCCTCCTTGGCTTTCAGGTATAGAGCCTGCGGACCTTGCGGGGCCGGCGTGTCACTTTTCTTTTCCCCGGAGCAATCACCCAACAGGTAGATGACGCCGATGATGAGGATAAGCCCGCCGCATCCGGATTCTTTGCTTCCCATGGTTTTCTCCGGCTATTCAGTTCAGTACGGCTTGCTCCCACAAGTCCGGGCGGTGGAAATCCGGTTGCGTATCGCAGGGCAGGGCGGAGGTGAGGAACACTTGCTGCGGTGAGCTCAGGATGGCGCATACGGCAAGCTTACAGTTTGTAGGCTCAATGCCCACTTGCTCCAGCGCTGCCCTGGGGATGAGCGCCTCACACGCCCACCCCTCATCCGTGCTGTTGCCGCTTGCCGTGACCTGAGGGCGCCAGTTTTCATAGCCGGCTGCAACTACGCGCGGGGCGCAGAACACGCTTGCCCACCAAGCGCCGTTCGGGCTCAGGTTGAACTCCATGTATTGATCCCCGCTCGGGGTGGTGATGAAAAACTCCGCCGCATCATACTTCCACAGCTCTTCACGGAACTCGCCCTCACGGGCTTCCGGGTGCACGGAGGCTGCTGCTGCGCGTGCGGCGCGGAAGACGAGCCCCCCTGCCGTGAGCTGCATGCTGAAGCGGTACGGCGGCTCCATGCTGTTGCCGTACCATTCTTTACAGAGCTGTTGTTCTTGTGCTTTTTCGCGGGAAATGATGATTTGCATGCCTACATCCTAACACATGCGCGCGCAATTGCAAGCTGTCTTTTCTCGTATTTTGTGTAAATGTGGGCACAAAATGCCGATATAAGGCAAAAATAGAACAAAATGTGCAATTTTTGTAAAAAAGTCTTGCAAAAAGAGTGAAATACGTGTATTCTCCGCCCGCGCGGGTTAATCAAAACCGACCGTTGGTCCTCCATTTTCTATGGAAGCCTAGCCCGCATGGGGGGAAACCCGGTCACCAAAATCAATTATGACAGACGATCACAACAACGAGCAGGCGGTCATTCAGCTGGCCCATTTCGAGATCCCGAACACTCTCAAGCGCATTGAGGACCCTCAGGATCCCAACCACGTAACCTTTATTGCTGAGCCCATTGAGACCGGTTTCGGTCACACCTTGGGTAACTCCCTGCGCCGCGTGCTCCTCAGCTCCCTTGAGGGTGCTGCCATCACCAGCGTTCGTATCGCCGGTGCTCAGCATGAGTTCACCTCCCTCCCCGGTGTGGTGGAGGACGTGACGGAAATCATCCTCAACCTCAAGAAGATTAAGTTCGCTCACCACGGTAAAGAGCCCCGCACGCTTTCTCTGCGTGTCACCAAGCAGGGTGTTGTTACCGCCGGCGACATCCAGGAGGATCACATCTACTCCGTCGTTAACAAGGACCAGGTAATCTGCCACCTTGACCAGAGCACCATCTTTGACTGCGACTTCGAGGTAAATGTCGGCCGTGGCTTCTACACCGCTGAGGACAACAACGATAAGGACCGCCCCATCGGCGTGATTCCGATTGACTCCATCTTCTCCCCCGTTACCCGCGTGAAGTACGCTGTGGATAACGCCCGTGTGGGTCAGATGACTGAGTTCGACAAGCTCGTGCTTGACGTATGGACCGACGGCCGCGTAAGCCCGACGGATGCCATGCTGCAGGCCGCCAGCATCATGCGCCACCACCTCGACGTGTTCGTAGAGAGCGACAGCCGCCGCGTATCCTTCGACAAGGCTTCCGGTGCTGATCAGGACGCTAACACCGCCCAGCTGCGCAAGCTCCTCAACATGAGCGTGAACGAGATCGAGCTTTCCGTTCGTGCTGCTAACTGCTTGAACAACGCCAACATCACCACCGTCGGCCAGCTCGCCATGAAGACGGAGGCGGAGATGCTCAAGTACCGCAACTTCGGTAAGAAGTCCCTTAACGAGATTAAGGAGAAGCTCGTTCAGTACGGTCTCTCCCTCGGTATGCAGTTCGACACCAAGCTGCTGGCTTCCCCCGGCGCCGGCGCACGTATGCGCGATGCCGACGAGCCCCGCGCTACCGACCTGCAGGCTCTTATCTCCCACAACATCGCCGCTTACGGCTTCGATGACGAGGACGACGAGTAAAGACCGCCCGCGTTATCACCACACCTTCATTATCAACAAGTACAAACTAATACACTAATATGAGACACGGAGTTAAAAAGGCCAAGCTTCAGCGCACGGCCTCCCATCGTAAGGCTTTGCTTGCCAACCAGGCTTGCAGCCTCATCTCCCACGGCCGCATCACCACCACGCTCGCTAAGGCTAAGGCCCTGCGTCCCTACGTGGAGAAGCTCATCACCCTCGGTAAGAACGGCTCCCTGCACGCTCGTCGTCAGGCTCTTGCTACGCTGCCCCAGCCCAAGGTTGTGAACAAGCTCTTCAGCGTTGTTGCTGAGGCTTGCAAGGACCGTCAGGGTGGCTACTGCCGCATCGTTAAGCTTGGTCAGCGCATGACGGACAGCGCTCCCATGGCTCTTATCGAGATCATCGACCTTCCCCAGCTCACCGCTCCCGTAGCTCCCTCCGTAACCACCGGCACCGGTTCCTCCTCCGAGGCTCCCGCCGCTGTTGAGACGGTAGAGGCTCCCGCTGCTACGGAGACCCCCGCTGAGGAGCAGAAGTAAGTTCTGCGACTGAACAGTCACATTAAAAAGCCGTTGCTCAGTGATGGGCAACGGCTTTTTGCGATTTTGTTAAGCAGCCCCTGCGAGGCATATTTAGAAATTGACATGGGCGTTCGTATATGTTATAAAGCTGAACTGTATGGGTATGATTAAAAATGTAATGTTAGGTAGGGTAGGGCACATGCTTGTGGCAGCCTTGCTCCTGTGTGGCGGCTTGGCTTCGCAGGTTTTTGCTGATAATGCGCCCGCGGCTTCCGCGACTCAGGCGGAAAGTGCGCTTTTTCGTGCGGTGATGGGTGGTAATGCTCAAGGCGTCAAGCAATTATTGGCGGATGGGGTGAATGTCAATGCTACGAATTCGGATGGCTTGACTCCGCTTTGCGTTGCCATTACTTACAACAAACTGCACCTACTCCCCATTCTGCTGGAGGCTCCGGGGGTGGATGTTGATAAATCTTGCCCGCTTTTTTATGCTATTCGCGATGGTAAAGAGGCTGCCGTAACTCAATTGCTGGCTGCCGGGGCGGATGTCAATGCTTGGCATAAGAATGATACGCCGCTTATCGCAGCTATTCTTTTCGGTCGGGTAAATATCGTGAAGCAGTTGCTGGCGACTCCCGGCATCGATGTCAATAAAACCACGCGCGAAACGGCGGATACCCCGCTTCATAAGGCTGCATGGAAAGGCTCTCGTCAAATCATACCGCTCCTCTTGGCTGTTCCCGGTATCGACGTGAACGCCAAAAATGCTGCCGGCGATACCCCCCTGAAACTTGCTGAGAAGTTCGGTTATCCCCGCTGCGCTGAAATGATTCGTGCCGCCGGCGGTAAGAAGTGAAGTGCGAGCTTTCCTTGCCATAAACAGCTCGATAAATCGGAAGTTGAAGGGGCGAAAGACAATAGCCCGGGGTGGAACCGCGACCTGCCTCGGCGGAGCTGCGCAGCAGCGGAGACGGGAGCCGCGCAACCACCGGTACAACACAAAAAGAAAATGGAGCCCGGAGCGACGGAGCGAAGCGACGCAGCGGAGGCCGACAGATAAGGGCGAGGACCGGCGAGCCTCGGCGTAGCAAGCGAGCGCAGAGAGACGCGAAGCCGGGAGCAAAGCGACGCTCCGAGCTGTGGTGGCGCGTGTTTTTTTTGTTGTTAATGAGTTATGGGTTGCGAATCACCATATAAACACCACCATATACCCAAAGCATCGCTTTCTTTCGGCCTCCGCTCTGTCGCTGCCGCTCCTTCGCTCCGGGCTCGAATATTAGGGGGAAGCATACCGGTGGTTTCGTCGCTGCGCGACTCCACCACCGGCTACTGTCTTTCGCCCCTATCGGGGCTTCAAATTCCGCTCGCTTGCGCTCGCCAACTTCCGATTTATCGGGCTGGTTGCTATTAGGGCTTGCCTCGCTTACTCGCACCTGGCCCACTCCCCCTGCGGGGTCGTGGGTTCTCATCCCGCGGGGGTGGATATAAAGCAAAAAGCTCGGCAACGTTTGATTTCGTTACCGAGCTTTTCATTCGTCGGGCAAGCGGGATTCTACCCGCTCCCCTCGCCCCTTATACGGGCGTGGATACTCATCCCGCTGGGTGGGTACATTCCTTGTTCAAAGGCACTCCTCACCATAGACTCTGCATAGTACCCATGAGGAGACTTGCCGGGTTTTGCTACAAAGAGTATTGATTCATATTGTAAGGTGGTGGTGTTATTCTCGGGCACCAGCGGCGCGAAGAAGCTTAACTATCTCGGTGTGACCTTTTTCTTTTGCTCTTTTGAGGGGTGTGTCGCCCTCTCTGCCCTCTTTGTTGACATTTATACCGGGCGTGGCAAGTAAAAGGCGCACAATCTCAGTGTGGCCTTGTGATGAAGCCTCGAGGAGAGGTGGTTCATCTCCTTTGTTAATATCAATACCAGGAGCAGCCAGTAGCAGCTTAACTACTTCGGTGTAGCCCATCATCGCGGCCGAAGAAAGAGGCGTTTCGTAGATGGGGCTAAAAACAAAATCATAACCATTATGCCCAATGCACACACTTTGCCATGTACACTTTTTGTTAACATCAATACCGCGAACAGTCAGCAACTGTTTAACTATCTCTGAGTGACCCGCCTTTGCTGCTTCCCAGAGAGGCGAGGAATCAGAGGAACTGGATGCGTTAACATCAATACCGGGAGCTGCAAGCAATAATCTTACAATCTCTGCATGACCTTTACTTATGGCAGCCTCGAGGGGGGTAGTGTTGGAGGAGGAGCTTGTTCGGTTAACAGCGATGCCAGGAGCGGCAAGTAACATTTTCACTACTTCGGTGTGGCCATTCGATGCGGCATAACAGAGGGAGTCTCCCGCGTTTACATCAATCCCGGGAGCGGCCAATAACAACTTGACTATCTTGACATGTCCTTTTCTTGCAGCTTCCGAGAGGGCTTTGCCGTTATTAACATCAATCCCGGGAGCGGCTAATAACAACTTGACAATCTTGACATGTCCTTTCCCTGCAGCTTCCGAGAGGGCTTCGCCGTTATTAACATCAATCCCGGGAGCGGCCAATAACAACTTGACAATCTTGACATGTCCTTTTTCTACAGCTATCGAGAGGGCTTTGCCGTTATTAACATCAATCCCGGGAACAGCCAGCATGTGCTTCATCAGATCGGCACCGCCGCTTTCTGCAACCATGTCGAGAAGGGTTCGGTAGTCTCCGTCTTCAGTTACTTTTCCTATGTTAGCATCAATGCCTGGAGCTTTCAATAAAAGCAGAAAAGCCTCGCCATGTTCATGTAATAAAGATTTCCAAAGGGGCTCCCCCATATTTACATCAATACCAGGAGCGGCCAGCAACAGTCGCACAACCTCCGTGTGCTTATTTTCTATAGCTTTTATAAGAGGGTCCCCCCAGTTTACCTTAATACTAGGAGCGGCCAGTAACAGTTTAACAACCTCCGCATGACCGTTCTTAGCGGCTTTCTCGAGAGGAAAATTCTCGTTAACATCAATCCCGGGAGCGGCCAGCAACAGTTTAACAACCTTCGCATGTCCGTTCTCGGCTGCACGTTCAAGCGGAGTCGACCCTTTATCGTCCTCGCTAAAGTACCAATACTTGCATTCTTTGTTGACATCTATACCTGGAACAGCCAGCAACAGTTTAACAATCCCCGGATGACCGTTCTTGGCTGCACCTAACAGGACATCATACTCATTTATTTGTCCAACATTGATACCGCCTGCAAGCAAAAGTTCCGTTATGTTGATATTTCCCTGAGCACAGGCATTCGCCATTGCTTGACTTCCTACTTTGCTCTGAATATCTAACTCTGATGAAATAACGCCTAATTTTCGTAATTCTTGTATGGCTTTTTCCTTAGATATTTTGCACGGCTTACCCTTTTTCTTCTTGGAAGAGTCTGATACAGGATAAAAAGAATCTACAATCTCTGAAGCTAAGTAAGAAGAGAGGGAAAAAGCGGCGATTAACGCCACGGCGCCTCCGATGATGAAGTGTTTGCGATACTTGCTCCACAGCTTAGGCAATACCTGCAGCATAACTTTCGCTGGCTCCTCGGTCTCAGTAATCGATGGCTCAACACCCAATGTGGGCATAGATGTTTCTTCGCCTCTTTCCGGGAACACATCACCAAACGGCAGCCAGCCTTCAAGACCCTCTGTCCATATAAGCGTCTGTCTGGATATGGAACCACACTGCATCAGGCCAATCAAAGCATCTTCACTAATAGGTCCGACCTGCTGATTATTGAAGTCCATGTAGAAATATTGTTTCATTGTGAGTTAGGTAGGTTTTGGGATGGTTTAAGGAGAAAATCGCAGTCATTGTACCTCATCGCAGCGCTAAGTAGCTCCGCGCGCACCTCTTTTCCATTCGCAAGGAAGTATCGAACGGTTTCAAGGAGCTCGTTAACCGGAATCTGGAGAGAGAGGACAGGCATGACCAGGTTTTTGACTGGTGCAAATTTAGCACGTCCTACGGCTAAAAGCAAGCAATATATATGTATAGGATGTTGAAAAATATGCAGCGTGCTAACTTTTGTGACTTGAATAGGTTTCACTCTGGTCATAAATGAACGATTTTGGTATACTGTGAGGGATGAATGAAGTAAACCAACGTCTGAGGTCTGCCGTCGAATTGGCAGGAATCCGTCGGCCTGAGCTTGCTTCATTGCTCGGGGTAAGTGTTGCCACTGTGAATGGATGGTTCAGTTCCGGGAGAACGATTCCGAAGCTGAAACAAAACGCTATTGAGGCTATCGTAAAACAAGCCCGCCGCCCGGAGCTTAAATTTGATGACATCGTATCGTTTTCTGTACGACTCACGCCGCTTGAATGGAAACGGCTGTGCGATATTGCCGGTGTGGAGTCTCTTTCCCCGCACGAGGCTGAGGCTAAAGTCCGCGAGCTATTGCAGAAGGCCTGGTCCAAGCTCAGTGCTCGTAGTTAAATTCTTCCCTAAGCCGATAAACTCATACCGCAGGATGGATATAAGGGCGCTTCTATTAAGTGCACCTTGTTCGACAAATCGGAATTTGAAGGGGTGGTGGTGGGGTATTTTGCGAGCGTCAGCGAGCCTAAATTTGAGCCCCGGCAGGGGCGAAAGATAGAGAGCCGGTGGTGGAGTCGCGTAGCGACGTAACGACCGGTAAGTTAAAAAAAAGGAAATTGAGCCCGGAGCGACGGAGCGAAGCGACGCAGCGTAGGCCGACAGACAATGGCGCCAGTGAGGGCGTAGCAAGCGAAGACCCAAGGACCGGCGAGCCACGGCGTAGCAAGCGAGCGCAGCGAGACGCGAAGCCGGGAGCGAAGCGACGCTCCGAGCCGTTGTGGGCGCGTGTTTTATCATGTTCGCGGCATTTTGAAACAATGCGGCATTTTTGAGCCACGCTTTATGCCACCCCTCCGGGGTTCGCATTTGTTTTTGTGGCCTTTTCCCGGGGTTCCGCCCCTTACGGGGCTCCACCGCCGGGCTATTGTATGGCGCCCCTCCGGGGCTCAAATTTAGGCTCGCTAACGCTCGCAAAATTTTCCCACCATCCCCCCTTCAAATTCCGATTTATCGCGCTGTGTGGAATCGAACGAAATGTAAACTTTCCGTTAAATTTCAATTCAAAATCTTACCGAAGTATTCTTGCCACTCGGTACTTATGCAGAAAAAGCTGCCATCTGCAGCAATACTCAGGCCGCATAACTCTTCCAGCTCATGAAAGGGAGCTATGAGCCAATCCGTCGAGTGCTTATTTTCACGCCCGAAGAAGTAGCATTGTTTTTGTGTGTAGCCTTGCGGTATGTGGCGTAGGCGGGGGATTTTATCAAAATCCTCTTCCTCTGCGTGGTAAAAATCCATCAACAAAGAGAGAGAATTGTTGCAGAGCGGTTTTTGCCAGTTGGTGGGTATTGCCCCATTGTCGCAGAGCTTTGCAATGAGTTTTTTTGGGGCTTGCACCGCAGGCCATTCATCAAACTCCAAATAATAATCAGTTGTGTCTATATTATACAGCTCTTTCATTAAGCGGTGCTGGTGAGGAATATGGTGGAGTGCCACTTCTTGCTCTGGACTCGGTTCTGAAAAATATCCCTTTGCCAGCAGTTGCTCAAGGGTGTCTTCCTCTATGTTTCTCCAAGTTTTACGTAAAGCAGGGGCAAGATTGCCTTGGCGGTAGGCACAGTGAATGACCGGACGTATAATGGCTTTGTATCTATCGGCATCTTGCTCATTTATATATTGTTCGGTTAAGATGATATTGGTTGCGTGTGTTTGGGCTTCCTCATCCCCCGAGGAAATCGCGTGCAAAAAATCGCCTTCCGCCTTACCGGCATAATAATATGCCGATTGCTGTTCTTGTGGCGATAAGTGAGTATACTGAGCTGCAAGCCCTCTGAGTTTTGCAGCAATCGCCTGTATGCGCTGATTGTTTTTGGTCATGGTCAGATAGAAAACTATAAAGTACTTTGCTCGCTTACTCGCACCCGGCCCACTCCCCCTGCGGGGGCGTGGGTTCTCATCCCGCCGGGTGGAGATAAAGCAAAAAGCTCGGCAACGTTGATTTTCGTTACCGAGCTTTTCATTCGTCGGGCAAGCGGGATTCTACCCGCTCCCCTCGCCCCGCCGGTGGCGGGGTTCCCGGCAAGAGGTGTCTTGCCGGCTCGGGGTCCGGTTGCTCGCTTACTCGCACCCGGCCCACTCCCCCTGAGGGGTCGTGGGTTCTCATCCCGCAGGATGGAGATAAAGCAAAAAGCTCGGCAACGTTGATTTCGTTACCGAGCTTCTCTTTCGTCGGGCAAGCGGGATTCGAACCCACGACCCCTTGCACCCCATGCAAGTGCGCTACCAGACTGCGCTACTGCCCGAAGATTTGCTGTTTTGTTTGTCTTGCGCTCTTGAGCGTGTCGACAGGGGTATTTTACACGAATTTTTACAGTTGTCAACACATTTTTTTCATGATATACTCTTTTTTGACATGAAAAAGGTAAAAATTGCCGTAGTTGGGGCCAGTGGATACACCGGTCAGGAGCTTTTGCGCATACTTTTGCGCCATTCCGGGGTAGAATTGGTGTGCGCGACGTCACGTCAGTACGCCGGACAGGAGCTTTGCGACCTGTTTCCGCGTTTCCGCAATGTGCCGGGTGCAGATTTGAAGTTTACGGATTCGGATGTGGCTGCTATTGCCGCGACGGGGGCAGAGGCAGCATTTTTGGCCTTGCCGCACGGCGTGAGCGCTGCATACGGGCGCGGTTTGGTGGAGGCCGGTATCCGTGTGATTGATCTTTCCGCGGATTTCCGCCTGAATGACCCTGCCGTATATGAAGAATTTTACGGCAAGCCGCACCCGGATGTGGAGTTGATGCAGGAGGCCGTGTATGGTATGCCTGAGTGGCACCGTGAGGAAATTGAGAAAGCCCGCATCGTCGGCTCTCCCGGCTGTTACCCCACCAGCATCATTCTTCCGCTCGTACCCTTGCTGAAAGCGGGCTTGGTGAAGCCGGAGGATATTGTGGTGAACAGCGGCAGCGGTGTTTCCGGGGCAGGGCGCAAGGCAGATGTGAGCCTGCTGTACTGCGAGTGCAATGAGAGCATGCGCGCCTACGGTGTGCCGCGCCACCGCCACCTGTCCGAGATTGAGCAGGAGCTTTCCGGTGCAGCCGGTACCAAGGTGACCATCACCTTCACCCCGCACCTCATGCCGGTGAATACGGGTATTGTGACCACGACCGTTGCCAAGCTGGCGGAGGGCGTGACGGAAGAGCAGGTGACTGCCTGCATGCAGGCGGCGTATGCCGGTGCTCCCTTTGTACGCTTGCTCGGTGCCAATAAGCCCGCTGATACGAAGAATGTGACCCGCACGAACTTTGTGGACATCGGTTGGGCGGTGGA
>CAJGCY010000074.1 GCA_904501955.1 uncultured Akkermansia sp.
TTCAGTTCGCCTACGGCTCACGCGAACGTTCGTTGTCACTCACGCGAACGCTTGGGGCTTACGCCCCTACACGCGAACGCTCGCTGTCGCTCGCGCGAACGTTCGGCCTAACGGCCTCACGCGAGGAGCACCTAACGGTGCGCCAACTTCCGATTTATTGAGCAGAGCAACGGGAGGCGGCAAGGATAAACTTTTTATTTTTGCGCTGTGTAAGGGCATTATTTTTGGGGAGAGAGGGCTTTTTAGCGTTGACCCGGCGAGGCATAGAGTGTTATAGTAGCGGCGTCATGAAACGCATTACTTTTTACCTTACGCTGATGGCAGGGCTTTTTGCCGGAGCACTGCCCTGCACGAGCTTTGCGGACGATGCCGCTGACACCACCTCAGCCACCTCCTCCAAAAAGAGCAAAAAGTCTAAGAAATCCAAAAAAGGCAAGAAAGCGGAACGCAAAGTAGGCGAGCTCGGCAAGAAGCTGGAGGGCATCACCTACCTTACGGCAAACAAGCCCGACTTCGACGCCACCCACTATATTTTCATCAACTCAGCCAGCTGGTGCGGTCCCTGCAAGGCCATCATGCCCAAAATCGTAGAGCAATATGCCGAAATGAAGGCAGCCGGCGTCGAGGTCATTTTGGTAGCCAATGAGCCGGGTCCTGACGCTGCCAAGTATCTGGAAGGCTACAACGCACAATTTGCCGGGGCAGAGCCCGTGCAACTCAACGGCATCGACATTCCCAAAGGCCAGCCCATCCCGAACATGGTGCTGATGGACGCAGACGGCAAGGTCATCACCTCCGGCCATGGCCGCATGGTGCTGCAGTGGCGTCAACTCACCGGCCAGCCCGTTGTGGATGACGGCAAACCCGGAGCCGTAGCCACGGCCATTGCGGACATGAAGTTCTTGGTCGCCAAGCCCAGCAAAAAGGCCAAGTATTACATTTACCTGCACTCCTCCTCCACCTGTGTTGCCTGCAAATCCGTGATGCCCTCCATCGTCAAGGAATACAAAAAGATGAAGAGCAAGGATGTGGAAATCATCCTCCTGAGCCATGACTCTACGGAAGAAGCAGCAAAGGATTACGTCAAATCCCTGCGTACCAAGCTCCCCACCATGATGGATGCGGATGAGAACGCCCGCAAGCTGCCCGGCTACACCCCGGTAAGCGGTATTCCGCAGGCTGTTATCGTGGACAAGAACGGCAACGTGGTCAAGCAAGGTCACGGCAACATCGTGCTGGAGTGGAAGACGCTCTGCCCCTGAAACGAAAAAAATTAAAAATTCTCCAAAAATTTTGAACGAAATGGGAAGACTCGGTGTCATACCCTACAAGAGAGCACAAGTGTGCAACATTCGTGGGTGACACCACAATGTCTTTTTCATGTAATTTCAGAGTTGATTGAGTTTGGGCGGGAGCGCTGAGAAGCGTCTCCCGCTCATGTTTTAGCGGGCGGTGGCGCAAAATGTGCCTGAGCACCTGCAAACAGCTTAACATGACTGGTATTTTACTTGAAAAAACGCAGAGTATCCGCTATAATACGCGCGCATGACTACGTCACAGAAAAAGAAACCGTTTCGCATCGCTTTTCTCATCCTGGCCGGACTGGGATTAGTCGCGTTCGGGCTCACTCTGTGCACGGATGGCTCCGGGGCAAACAGCGGCAACGTCTACGAGGCTGACACCCCGCGCCACAACACCCCGGAGCGACTCATGCCCGGCATGATGCCGCTCACGGCCGAACAAATTGCCCGCATTCCCCTGGCAGATGGTTTTCAATGGCCTGTCGGCGCGCCCGGCATGGCATTCATGTATGACGCCCAGCCCTTCGGCACGGATAATCCGCAGTACGGCGGCAAACACTGCGGGCAGGACCTTAACGGCATAGGCGGCGAGAACACGGACAGCGGATGCCCGGTGCGCGCCATTGCCCGCGGTTTGGTCATCTACAGCGGGTGCCCGTCAGAGTCTTGGGGCAACATGGTCATCGTAGCCCACAGAATTCCCGGCAGCGACACCGTGCACCAAAGCATTTACGCCCACTTGGAAGAGCGCAAAGTACAAGTGGGAGATGTTTTGTACCGTGGGCAAGAGCTCGGCACCATCGGCTCCGCAAACGGGCGCTACTTTGCCCACCTGCATTTTGAGATGGCAGGCTCACGCGTGGTTGAGGCAGGCATGTCCGGCTACCACCCTGCCGGCACCATGAACAGAATAGACCCGCAACAATTCATCTCGGAGCACCCTGCCCCGAACTTCCCGGATCCCTTCCGCGACATCCTTTCACAACTCCGCCTCAATGAGGCATTCGCCCCCGGAACACGCTAACTTTTTTTCGCACAACATGAAACGCAGCACTTTACTTTTCTTATTCGCCTTCTTGCTCACTGCCGGAGTAGTGGGCGGGTTCTACTTCTACCTCGCCCAGCGCAGCCAAGAGGCCGCTGCCGGCACGGAAGAAACCGCCACGCCTACACCGGAAAAAACGACCACCCCCAAAGATGAGCAACCCGGCACCACGGTAACCACCCCCGCGGAAACCCCGACTCAGACCACTCCGGCCACCCCCGACACCACGGAAACGCCCACCACCACGCCGGAGCCCACCACCACCCCCGACAGCACGGATACCCCTGCGACGGACACCACCACGCCCGAGCAACCCGCTGAAGATAAGCCCATGGAGCTGCCGACCGACCGCTTGCCGGAAGGCGTGAAGCCCAACAACGCCGCGCATGAGGCCGTGCTCATCGTCAATGAAATGCTCAAGGACGACAAGGCCGGTGATGTTCTGCAACAACTGGTGGACGGCAAAAAGGTATCCCCGGAGGCGGCAGAGGTAATCGCCAAATGGCGTGCGGAAAACACCCCCGGCAGCGTGCAGGAAATCGGTGACACCCGCAACTACGGCGACAACACCAAGACCTACCGCTACCGCATCAGCTCCGCGGATGGCAAAAACGACTTGCTGGTAGATGTTCGCACCGACAAACAGGGCAACAACCCGTACATTATCTCCGCCACCATCGTCCCCTCCGACAAAACGGACGTGTCTGCCAACAGCGACGCCATGGTCATTGCGGAAGGCTTTATCGAAGCCGTGCGCTTGGGCAACATGGCCAAAGCCCGTGGCATGGTAGACGGCAGCAAAGTGTCCGACGCTACGGTAGCAGGCCTGTGCATGATTTTTGAAGAAGGCTCTTTCGGGCTGTGCCATGAGACCCCCATCCGCAACACCGTCATCAACGACCTGACGGCCATGTACTTGGTATACGTGGTACCGGCTCACAAGCCGGATGCAGGCCGCACGCAGGCCAATCACATTGCCATGAGCCTCAGCCACGGTGATGCCGGCTGGCGCGTATCCGCCATCGGCACGGACAACCTGCTGCGCGCTTATGAAGAGCACGCCATGCTGGAGGGTGGCCGTTTCTTCCCGATTGTGAAGAACCCGAAGGGCGGCGATTCGCTGGCTCTCTTCTTCGCCTTCGATGAGGCCGGCCTCACCCCGCGCTCCGAGCGACAGCTCCAAATCGTGGCGGAAATCCTCAAGGAAAGCAAGGGCAAGCTCGACATCTCCGGCCACACGGATGATGTGGGCGGTGAGGAGTATAACCTCAAGCTCTCCGAGCGTCGTGCCGAAGCCGTGCGCGAGGTGCTCATCCGCTACGGCGTAGCCCCGGAACAAATCACCACCAAGGGTCTCGGCAAAAATGAACCGCGCTTCTACTTAGAGGAAGGTGATGACGAGCTGGAACAAGACCGCAAACGCGGTGAAAACCGCCGCGCGGAGATTTACTTGGACTTCGAGTCATGAAGTACACCCTCAGGCCGGCACCCGGCGGACGTGATTACGCAGCGGAGCTCAACCCGGAGCAGTACGCAGCCGTAACGACGGATGCCCGCCACGCTTTGGTGATAGCCGGAGCCGGCAGCGGTAAAACCCGCACGCTTACCTACCGCGTAGCCCGCCTGCTGGAGTGCGGCGTAGCGCCATGGCGCATTTTGCTGCTCACCTTCACCAACAAGGCAGCGCGCGAGATGCTGGAGCGCGTTGCCACCCTCACGGGCACAGGTGCCGGGCAAATTTGGGGCGGCACTTTCCACTCCGTCGCGAACCGCATTTTGCGCATGCATGCGCAGCGACTCGGTTACTTACCCGGCTTCAGTATCTTGGACGGTGATGACCAGCGCGCCCTCTTCCGCGCCCTCACCAAACAATTTGCAGGCAAAACGGTAAAGAGCGACCGCTTCCCCAAGGCGGAGGTGCTGCAAAGCCTGCACAGCTTGGCCATCAACACCGGCAAAAGCTGGCAGCAAACACTCAGCTCCGACTACGCCCACCTGCAAAAGCATGAGGAGGCCATCGGCAAAATATACGAGGCGTACCGTACCCGCAAGATGGAGAGCAACGCCATGGATTTTGATGACTTGCTCACCAACCTTGTCAAGCTGCTCAAGGAGCACGCCGACATACGCGCGGACCTGCAGCAGCGCTTCCTGCACGTGCTGGTGGATGAGTACCAGGACACCAACGCCCCGCAGGCGGAAATCATCAGCCTGATGGCAGGCGGGCATGATACCGCGCTCATGGTGGTGGGTGATGATGCGCAGAGCATTTACTCCTGGCGCGGTGCGAATGTGGACCACATCTTCGAGTTCACCAACACCTACCCGGATGCCGTGGTCTACAAAATTGAGGTCAATTACCGCAGCGTGCCCGCTATTCTGGAAATTTCTAACGCAGCCATCGCCAACAACACGCGGCAATTCGCCAAAACCCTGCGCCCCGCACGCGACAACGGGGCAATGAAACCGGCCATTATCCCCGCGCCGGACAACAGAACAGAGGCCCGCTTCATTGCCCAGCGTATCGATGAGCTCATGGCAGCAGGCATTCCCGGCAAAGACATCGCCGTGCTCTACCGTGCGCACTTCCACAGTATGGATGTGCAGATGGAGCTCACCCGCAACCACATTCCCTACCGCATCACCAGCGGGCTGCGTTTCTTCGAGCAGGCTCACATTAAAGACATTGTCGCTTGGCTGCGCTTGCTCACCAACCCCAGGGATGAGGTGGCATTCCGCCGCATTGTATCCACCTTCCCTCGCGTAGGTGAAGCTACCGCCGGCAAACTGTGGCAAGGCTGGCTCACCGAGGCAGAGGCTTGGATGAACCTGCACCCCACCGCCTCCGTTATTGAGGAGCCGCACTCGCAGGTCATGGCCAAGGTGACCGTGCCCGCCACCCTCCGCCCCATCTGGTCGGCGTTCCTAGCGAATCTGGACACCCTGCACCCGGAAGACAAAGAGCTCACCCCCACGGAGCTAGTCAACCTCGTCGCAGGCTTCATGAGTGACCACATGAAAGCCACTTATGAGAATTACGAGGAGCGCTTGGAAGACATCGGCCAGCTTACCCGCTCACTGGCGGACATGGCTGACTTGGACAGCTTCCTCAGCCAGGTGGCACTCCTCAGTGAGGTGGACACCCAAACGGAGGTAGACCCGGACTGCGTCACCCTCAGCACCATACACCAAGCCAAGGGCTTGGAGTGGAAAATCGTGTTCGTCATCTTCCTCGGGGAAGGGCTGTTCCCGCACTACCGCGTGATACAGAGCGGCGACCCGGATGATTTGGAAGAAGAGTTACGCCTCTTCTACGTAGCGCTCACCCGCGCGGAAGATCAGCTGTACCTCAGCTACCCGCGCTACAACGGGCACAGCTATGACAGCCAATTCTGCCCGCCCTCACGCTTCCTCACCACCTTGCCGGAAGAGCTCTACGAGCTCTGGAACCTGTAATTTCTTACTATGCTGACTTTTCCACCGGAGCTGACGGATGAGCTTTGCCACAGGCAATGCGCATTTGCTCTGTACGCGCTGCCCGGCGGCGGCGTGGAGTTCAGCATGCAGGCAGACGGCGGTATGCAACCCGGCATTTCCGGCAAAGGTTTTGTATTGGCGACTTACGAGGGCGAACCCTCCATCATTTTAAGCGAACTCAGCGCCCCGCCCGCTGCGGAGCAATTCCCCCTGCTCCCACAGAAAAGTCCGGAGCAACCCGCCACCACGCGAGAGGAATACCACCGATTATTCGAGCTGTACACCACCACTCTCCGCAGCGGCTCAGAGCTGAACAAGCTCGTGCAGGCGCGTACGGAGGACTTCCCCACCCGCCAATTCTCCCCCACAGCCGCTTTCTGCACCCTGTGCCGCACGGCGCCGAGTGCTTTCAACGCTCTGTTCCACACAGCCGAACACGGCACTTGGCTTTGCTCCACCCCGGAAACGCTGCTGCGCGGCGAAGGCGAGCAATGGCGAACCATGGCTTTAGCAGGCTCTCGTTCCGCCACCGAAACGAAGTGGGACGCAAAAAACATGCGCGAGCACTCCCTCGTGGCGCAGCACATTCTCTCCTGCATTTCTCCGTATGCCGAGGCAGTGGAAACGCAAGGACCGCTCACCGTCTCCGCCGGGCGTATGCTGCAACACCTCTGCACCAACATCTGCTTCCGTATGCAGCCCCAGCACTTGCCGGAGCTGCTGACCGCCCTGCCCCCCACCCCTGCCGTCAGCGGATTCCCCGCCATGCCTGCCCGCAGTTTTCTGCGCTCGCACCCGGATGTTGTCCGCAGTTGCTACGCGGGGTATTTGGGGCCGGTTGCGGAAAACGCGGCCCACCTCTTTGTCACGCTGCGTTGCATGCAGGTATTCCACGACCGTTGCCGCTTGTACGCCGGCGGTGGGCTGATGCCCGATTCCCAAGAAGAGGCAGAATGGGCTGAAACCACCCTCAAAATGCAAGCCATGGCGCAGCTGCTTACGCATTGACGAGAACAAACACTTTTACCATCATGAACTTCCGCCCTATATCCACCTTATTTGTCCCCCTCGCAGCGCTGTCCCTCACCATGTGCAACGAGCAGGAGTCCACTCCGGAACCTACAGAGAAGAAAACGCCTGCTCAAGAGCAACGCCCCCAAGCCCCGGTGCCGAGCAGCAATCTGATTTTCCATGAGAGCTGGACAGCGCAACAGCGCGCGGAGTTGCAGCACATGTATGACCTGCTGGGCAACGAGGTACCGGATAATCTGATTTCTTGCAAAGACTCCGTGGATGATGTAGTAAATGAAGCTATATCAGAACTTGTTGGCACTCCTATGCAAACAGATAAGCCGGAGGAAAACGATTCCCCGAACCTGATGGACAGAGTCGCCGCTCGCTTGGCATTATCGACTTGGCGCACCTTGCTGAGCAAAACAGCAGCAAGCGGTCGCGGAGATATTTACAACAAGGATGGACTTTCCCTTGCATGGGTGGCGGTACGTCTCGGCAAAACGGAGATGGTTAAAGAGCTGGTACGCCGCGGTGCTGACCCCAACCGCCCCTATTGCGTCCGCGCACAGGGCTTCGATATTCAGGAGTCCTTATTGGGAGCTGTCGCAGCCCAATCTCATCTCGGAGCAGAACTCAGAATGACTCCGGAACAAGCGGAAGAGCTTGTTCGTTGGCTGTTGGACAATGGTGCCGACCCCAACAAATGCCAACTCAAGACTCTGGGGCTCTGCTGCCAACTGGAAATGAGAATCCATCACCGAGCCACCTGCACGGAACTCATTTTGAGCCACATGAACACTCTCCCCGAACACATGCAGTGCACTCTGGCGGCATCTCTCCTCGGCTGCGTTCCGAACTCATGGGCTACGTTTGAAAAGCTGTACAACCAAGGCATCTTTACCCGCCAAGGTATGGAAGAGGTTGAATCCGTACTCTGCGGGTTCATGCAAAACTATACGGACGACCATCCGCAAAAACTTGAGAATCTTCTCAAGCTTGGGCTCAACCCCAACTATGCCCCCGAAGCCCGCGAGGAAGATGATTTTGAAAGCGAAAAAGCTTTTGATGAGTACACCGACCTCTTTACCTGCTATCCCCCACAGCGTCCCCTAATCCATACCTTACTGGCAATATCCGCCTACGAGGATGAGCAAGAATACGTTTCTGTATACATGCAGTGTTTGGAAATCATGTTGCGCGCCGGAGCTACCGCTGAGGTAAAGGAACACATGCTGCCGGAAAACACCGAGCTCCGCAACCGTATCACGGAGTTGCTGAAACAGCACAACATTCCCATCCTCACCGAAGAAGAAGAGGATGATGACGAGGAAGAGGATGTTGAGGACGAAGACGACGAGGAATACGAAGATGAGGAATCTGATGAGGAGGAGTGCGACGAAGACGATGCAGAATCCGATGAAGAGACCGACGAGGAATATTCCGATGATGAGTCTGAGGATACCGACGCAGAAGACGAAGTGGAAGAAGAGGAAGAATAATTTGTTAAGCTTTCTTTTTACAATACTTTTTACGGCACTGCGTCAAAAATGTCGCGGAATGACGTACTGAGGTGCGCCAACCACCAAGAGTTGTGGTAATATGTGGTTGGAATGAAAATAATACCGGCTCTTGAGATGAAGGGCTGGCACACCTCTTTGTCACGCTGCGTTGCATGCAGGTATTCCATGACCGCTGCCGCTTATATGCCGGTGGTGGGCTGATGCCGGATTCCCAAGAAGAGGCAGAATGGGCGGAAACCACCCTCAAAATGCAAGCCATGGCGCAATTACTCGCTTTCTAGCACTTCATTTTGCGTCATTTTTCGCATAAAAATCAACTTTTCCTAAAAATCTGCTCGACACAGCAGCTTATTTTGTTATACTAACAAATACGGGAGGCACCCCTGTACCCCCCCGCCCGCAAAGATTCATCCAACCAATACATCATATGAAAATGAGACTACCGAAAGGGCTGTTGGCACTTGTAGCAGCTGTTGCCACAAGCACAGCATACGCAGGTTACTACACGCCGACCACGATTACGACTGAAGGAGAAATGCAGTTAGGCGCCAAAGCCTCCGAAGTTGGCGGCTATACCATTGACGCAAAAGACGGAGCAGGCACCGCAACTGTGACGGGAGATGTAACCAGTGGCTCCGCCATCTATGTTCGCGAAGGCAAATTGATTATTGGTGGCACCGACTCCCACAACACGGTTACCGTTAATACAACAGGCGGTGGTCAGCATCGCCAGGGAGATAGCCCCAACATGCTCAGCGTGGCAGGCAAAAACTCCACACTGGTCATTGACAACGCCACCCTTACAACTGACAAGGAAGTAACAACGGCCATTGGCGGTGCAGATGGCAATGGTACGCTCATCATTCAGAATGGAGGTAAGTACATTGGCTCCAACCAAGACTATTTCGTTATCGGTTATCAGTCATACAGACTTGGCACCTCCACCCCGCTTTCCTCTCACGTACAGATTGTTCACGCAACAACTCAGGGCGCGTTGGGCGCAGAAAACAGCGACAACTCCGACCTTGCGAATCGTTATCAGGGTGAATACTCTTCCGGAGCAAATGGTACGCAGTTCGGTCGCGGTGTTGTAACCGTAACCGGCAACTCTGAACTGATTGCCAGTGGTGTAAAAGAGTTCACCATGGCGCACGGCGAATTGAACGTGCTGGATAATTCCACCTTCACCACAAGCGCAAAGCCGGTATTGTTGGGATATAGCGTCGGTTGCACCTCCCTTGTCAATGTGGAGAGTGGCTCCGTGATGAACCTCAACGGTCAGTTGCAAACCGGCACCTACCAAGATGCCGAGGTTGTCATTAATGTGACAGATGCCACGGTAAATTTAAACAACTACAAGGGCTCCTTCCTTGGTTTGGGTACGTGGAGTGACGAAGCATACGATTACGTCAACAACGGCAGCACCACGGAGGTGAACCTCAATGACGGTGCCGTTATGAATGTTACAGAGGAGATGTATGTAGGCTACAGCAGCGACGCTTCCGTTAATGTTGCTGCCTCTGCTGCCATTCAGGATAGCGGAGACGCTCGCGACCGCATGTTCATTTGTGGCGCCGGCACGGTAGAAAACGCAGGCACGATTAACCTGAACATCGACATAGAAGGTGGCAAGCTGACGGCGCACAATGGCGCTGTATTTGCCGGCATTACAAACGGAGAATCCGGCTCCATGACGGTGGATGGCTCCATCACCCTGAGCGGAGCTCTCTCCATGCAGGGCGGCACGCTTACCTTGGCTATCAGCTCCGCCAACCTGCAGCAAGCCTCTATCACCGCCGCCGCCTACGATGCTCAGTCCGGTAATGTTGTGCTGCGCGCCACGGAGAACCTGAAGGCCGGTACGTACCACATCATCAACGTTACCGAAAGCGAGGATTCCGGTGAGGAACCCGGCGAAGAGTCCGGCGAAGAGTCCGGCGATGCACCGTCACAAATTTCTGCCACACAGAGCGGTGTGCAGTACACCCTCATCGGTGTGGATGGTCTGGAGACCACTTGGGAGGGCGGTGACCTGTTCCTGACGCTCGATGAGCAGCTCATCGTTGCCCGCGACCCGTTCTCCGATGCGATGATGGCCGCCAACTGGGGTGTATTCCACTCCTCACAGGCCTTCACCGGCACGCTGTGGGCACCGCGCACGGCTGCTTCCTGCACGGAGGTAGAGGGCAAGCACACCGTTTGGGCTACTGCCTACAGCAGCTTCATCAGCCAGAATGGCACCGGTAACTTCCAGGGGGCTGACTACTCCATCTACGGCGCATCCATGGGTGTGGAGACCCCGCTGGGCAAGAACCGCATCATCGGTGCTGCCTTCGGTTACGACATCGGTAAGGCTTCCATGTCCAACACCTCTGACGTAGACCAGACCTCCTGCCACATCGCCGCCTACGGTCGCGCTGCCGTATGGTGCTACGGTGAGCAGGGCAACCTCGCTATCGATTGGTCCGCCGCTTACGGCCGCACCACCTCCGAGCACACCGCCGTGGCAGGTGACTGGACACAGGACAGCTTCCAGCTGGATGCCCGCGCCACCTACAGCCGCAACCTCACCGCCCGCACTGCAGTGAGCGCCTTCTTCGGGGCTCAGTACTATGCACAGGATGATGCCTCCACCGCCCGCAGCCAGGCAGATGCCATCAAGAACTTCCGCTTGATGCTCGGCACCGGCATTCAGCAGGCCGTGACGGAGCGCACCACCGTATTCGGCGAGGCCATGCTGCGCCAGGATGTGATGCGCGACAACCCCAACGTGATGGTGGATGGCTTCCGCTACGGCTCGGGCGCTAACCCCGGCCGCTTCGGTGGCAGCATCTCCGCCGGTGTGGAGCACCAGATCAATGATGACTGGAAGGTCCGCGCCAACTACAGCTTCGAGGTTTCTGACGAGCAGAACGAGCACTCCTTCGGCGCCGGCGCCTCCTACAGCTTCTAATGTCGACCTGACTCTCTCTCCGACATTGCTACCGCAAAGGCTGTCCCCTCTCCGGGACAGCCTTTTTGCATCCCTCGGTTCAAGTTTTCAGTCGCTTGCAAACGGCGCGATAAATCGGAAGTTGGCGAGCGAAGCGAGCGGAATTCAGAGTCCTTTAGGGCGACGGACGTTAGGCAGGGGTGGAGCGGCGAAGCCGCGGAACCCCTGTTAGGGTAAGAAATTTAAATGGAACCCAGGGAACCTGTGGTGACAGAATGCGTGGCTTAAATTGCCGTATCGACCACAAAACAAA
>CAJGCY010000075.1 GCA_904501955.1 uncultured Akkermansia sp.
CCGGGTACTTCCGCCCCTTCCGCGGAGGCAACTCCCGAGGAATTGTTTAACTATGGGGTGAACATGTACAATGCCAAAAACTATGAGGAGGCGGTGAAGTGGTGGCGCCTTGCAGCCGAGAATGGGCATGCCAAAGCTCAGAACAACTTGGGCGTGTGCTATGATAATGGCGATGGCGTGGCGAAGAATGCCGAGGAGGCGGTGAAGTGGTATCGCCTCGCTGCTGAGCAGGGACATGCCGGGGCGCAGTTCAACTTGGGCGTGTGTTATGAGCAAGGCTCAGGCGTGGCGAAGAACGCCACGGAAGCGGTGAAGTGGTACCGCCTCTCTGCTGAGCAGGGGAATGCCGGGGCGCAGTGCAACTTGGGCGGGTGCTATGCTAATGGCTCAGGCGTGGCGAAGAATGCCGAGGAGGCGGTGAAATGGTATCGCCTTGCCGCTGAGCAGGGGCATGCCATGGCTCAGAACAACTTGGGCGGGTGCTATGCTAATGGCTCAGGCGTGGCGAAGAATGCAGAGGAAGCGGTGAAGTGGTGCCGCCTTGCTGCTGAGCAGGGGCATGCCATGGCTCAGAACAACTTGGGCTTGTGCTATGTGAATGGCACCGGTGTGCCGAAAAATGCCGCGGAGGCTGTGAAATGGTTTCGTCTTGCAGCCGAGCAGGGGGATGCACAGGCTCAGAACAACTTGGGCGTGTGCTATGAAACGGGCTCAGGCGTGGAGGCGAATGCCGCGGAGGCGGTGAAGTGGTACCTCAAGGCTGCTGAGCAGGGGGATGCCGGGGCTCAGAACAACTTGGGCTTCTGCTATGCACAAGGCATCGGCGTGCCGAAGGATGCTGAGGAAGCGGTGAAATGGTACCGTCTCGCTGCTGAGCAGGGGCATGCTGATGCTCAGTTCAATTTGGGTGTGTGCTATTATCATGGCATCGGCGTGAAGCGCAATAAGAAGAAAGCCAAAGAATGGTACCGCAAGGCTGCAGCCCAGGGGCATGAAGCTGCCAAGAAGGCTCTTCGCGAGGACTTTTGAGTAGGTTTGCCCAGCCTGCGCACCACCGTGGTTGGTTTACGCCTGCGGTGGTGCGTTTTGTTTTGTGGAGATTCTCGGAAGTCGTATTCACGATGGCGCGGAAGGTGGAGTGAGATAACAAATCTTTCGGAGCATGGGACTTTAGGCCCATTAATACACGCGAGGCGAATCCGTAAGTGGGATTAAAGTCCCTCACTCCGATTGAATGAATGTTACAAACTCCCCATCAACTTCCGATTGATCAAACACCGGTGACAAAAGAGCCCCCCTCCTATATTCGGTAGGAGGGGGGCTGCTCTCAGAGTTCGAAGCCGTCCGTGGTCTGCACGCCCGGTTTGGGGTAAATGACCATGCCATCGGGGGTGCTGCCGGAGCTGTGCCGCATGATGCGGGTGATGTTGCCCGCGGCATCTGTGGTGAAGATGAAGGTGTGCCTGCCGATGCGGAAGTGGCGTGGGGTCTCCGTGCGGAAGCTGTGGGTGCTGTTGCCGGTGGGGGAGAGGCGAATGATGGTGAGCGTGCAGCCATCCGCCGAGAGGGAGATGATATCCCGGGCAATGTGGTTTCCCTGCTGATGCTCAATGGTAACAGAGCCGATGTGGGAAACCATGCCCGAGGGCGCCGGGGCTGCCGTGAGCATGGGAGTGCTGAGCAGCCCGGCTACCAAGAGGATTTGAGTACAAATGTTCATGGTGGCGGTGCAATTATTTGCTGATGACCTTGGTATTCGGGGAGAGGCCGTAGGTTTGGGGCTCATACATGAGCTGGGCGGAGGCGGGGGGCGCGGTGGCGGAGCCGGCGCGACGCACGCGGGCGTAGTAGCTCATGTTCAGGAGGTCACGGCCTGCCCAGCGGGTGCAGAAGCCGCGCACGCGGTGGGCTTGGAACTCGCGGTTGTCGAACCAGTGGCTCCAGGGTTGCCACTCCAGCCCCGCAGCCTGTGAGGGGATGGCGGGGTTGATGGCCTCCAGGTTGGAGGGCAGGTAGTCCTCCAGCACAAAGTACTCCAGGTCTTTCTCCGCCTTGGCGCAGGTGAGGGTCACGCGCACCACATCGCCCACCTTGAAATCCGTGCAGGGTACCCAAGCGCCTTGCTCATTGCGGCACTCGTAAATGCGGGTTACCTGCAAGCCCTTTTCGGTGACACCTGGGTACTCCGTCTGCTCAGGCTGGGCCTTGAACTTGGCGGAAACGTAGACGGTGCCCTGCGTGCGGGTGATGACGGTGGGCAGCTCTGCCAGGGTGGCAGGCTTGGCGGGGGTGATGGCGGTGATGCCGTTGCCGAGGCTGAGCTGTGAGCCGTCTTGCAGGGTAACGGTGGCATTCGGGTTGCCTGCGGGGGTGAGGCGCAGGTACTCATGCAGGGCAATGAGCATCCAGCCGCCATCCCAACCGGTGGCGTGGCGGTAGTCGTGCCCCACGACGCGCATCCACTTGAGGAAGGACTCATGGCAGGTGGCTTTGTTGCGGTGCATGGCAGCCAGGAAGATGATGCTGGCGTTCGAGCGCGAGCTGCGGAACCAGGGCAGGTTGCAGGCGCGGGGGTGGAAGGGCTCGCAGTAGTCCGCCGCGAGCTGCTCGCGCAGGGCATTCTGAGCCATGGCGCGGTCCAGCGCCTCGGTAATCAGCGCTTCATCCCCGAGGGTGCGGGCGCAGGCGTAGAGGATGTGCGGTGACATCGCCTTCCACACGTCGGCGTCTTTGCGCATCTCTTTGATGTAGTCGCTGAGGTAGCTGCGCAGGCGCTTCATGGTGTGCTCCGGCACGCTGTAACCGCGATCCGTGGCGAGGGTGAGCACCAAGCCGGCATAGGCGGAAGCCCAGGGGCTGCTGGTGTTGCAGGTGCAGTAGGCACCGGAGGGCCAGAAACCCATGCCGCCATCGTGGCGCTGGCACTTCACCAAGCGCTCAATGCCGGTGAGCACAATCTTGCGTGCCTCCTCCGCCGGGGTGGCGGCCATGGTGGGGCTGAAGGGTGCCATGCGGTCGTAGAGCAGCCAGGGCAGCAGTGAGGTAGCGTAGCGCTCCGTGCAGCCGTAGCCGGTGCTCAGGGTGAGCTCCATGCACTCATTGAGGTGCAGCAGCGGGTTGGCGGAGAGCTGCAGCTCTACATCTGCGCGGGTGGAGCTTGCGAGCTCCGGCGCAGCAAGTGCTGCTACCTTGAGCGGCTCAGAGCCTTCATCCAGCACCAAGCGGTGAGCCTCGCGCAGGACGGGGGCGGGGAACTTCACCTCGAACACGCCCTCCACCGCATCACTACCGGCAGCGGCGGTGGCTACCCAGTGCAGCTTGCGCTCGCCCTCCTCCGTGGCGGTGTAGTCAAAGTACAGGGTGGAGGTGGATTTTGCCTTGAGGGTGACCTGCTGCGGGGCTTGCGCGCCCTCCAGCTGCACGTTCCAGGTGCCATCGGTGTCCGTATTGTTGGTGATGGTGAGCGGCAGGCGCAGGCGGTCCCCCACGCTCATGAAGAGGGGGGTGCCGGGGGTGAGCATGACGGGCTGGCTCACGGTGAACTTGTTCTGCGCATGGCCGAAGCACTTGCCATCCGCCCCGAGGGCAATGGCGTACACTTGGTAAGTGGTGAGGGTATCCGGCAGCTTGACCTGCACGGAGAACTTGCCCTCCGCATCCACCGGCAGGGCGGGTGCCCAAATGGCGACGGGCGCAAAGTTGGTGCGCAGGCGCGGTGCGGGGGTGGCGGCCTCTCCGCCGCTGCCCGCTGTGGTCACTGCGTCCGCATCTACACCCCAGTGGGCGCCTTCAGGTTCCGGAGCCGGAGCTGCGCATTCCTCCACGCACGGGGCGCAGGCATCGAAGGTGGCGGACTCGCAAGCCACGACATCCGCGCGATCCACGGAGTAAGCGGCGCGCTTAGCGGCTCTGGGGGCGCCGCCCATGGCCATATTGCGGGGGGCGGGGCCCATCTCCAAGCTCTCATACGGGTGTGCGTGAGAGCGCAGCAAGGTGCCCTCACCCACGATTTCGCCCTGCCACAGCCCCTGCAGCAGCTGGCTGCGGAACTTGCCCTCCGTGGGTTTCATGGGGGCGGGCAGTTGCTCATGGCGGGGGTAAATACCATGTACCCACACATTGGTGAAGAAGGTGCCGGGGTTGTCGAGCTTGTAGCCACCACCCGCGCTGAGCATGCCTTCATCCACCGCGAAGAGGGTGACCTGCGTGGCGGGGGCGGGTTTGCCATCCGGGCCGAGCACGCTGCCGCTGAGCGTTATCTCCGTGCCGGGGGTGGGGTGCTGTGCGGGCAGGTGCAGCTCTGTGGCAAGCTTGTACTGCACGCGCTCTACCTCTGCGGAGCCGGTGGCGGTCTCCAGCGCGCTGTATTGACCATTGCGTGCCAGCGGGAGCATGACAGCCACGTTCACATTGCCGTACTCCGCATCCGTCAGCGGTATGTTCCAGGTGTTTTCACCCTTCTGCACAGTCACAGCCTTGGCAGCGCGGGCTCCTGCCACGCTGATGAGCATGACAGTGGCCTGCCCCTCGTTCTCGAAGTGAGATTTCACCTGCACCGTGCGCTCCTCCACCTTGCAGGTGAGCTCACGGCTGAGCCTGCCGGGCTCATCATCACGGGTGTCGTACCAGTACATGTGGCGCTGGGTGATGAACTCACGCCCGGCGGTGTCTTTACCGCTGATTTCCAGGTAGAAGCGGGAATCACCCGCCTCCTTGCCGAGGGATTCCAGATACTTGCGGCGAATTTCTCTGATGCCCATGGGCACACCGTTGGTGGCGTTGGCGGGCACGGTCAGGTCGCCCTCCCACACGGTGGTGGGTTCCTCTTGGCTGAGCACCACGTTGTTGGGCAGGGTGGTGCGCTTCTGCTGCCGGGTAATCAAGCGCAGGTGCACCGTCTGCTCGCGGTCCAGTATGTTGCTGCCGTTCTCTGCTCCATTGCTGACATTGCTGTACAGAGACAGCATGTCCTCGTTGAAATCCGTCCTGACGCCGAAGTCCGCCGGGTGCATGGTTTGGCGGCTGCGGTTGAGTTTGATGGGCTCCTCGCGGTCATTCACCACAAAGCCGCTCACGTGCAGGCTCCATTCACCGCTCATCAGGGCATCCGTATGCAGGTAATCGAACTTGCCGGTGTAGGTATAGGTGCCATCCTCACCCAGGGTGACGCTCTCCGACCATTGGCGGGGCTGTATGTGGGGCTTCACCTGCTTGCAGCCGGGCGGGCAGTTGTTCTCATTGTAATCGTAGGAGAGGGTGAACTCCAGCTCTGCCTTGGCACCGGAGAGCGGCACGGAGTTCAAATCCTGCGCGCTGAGGGTGTAGGTGAACTCCTGCGGGCGCACGGGCTCCACCTTCAGCTCACCCTTGGCGGTGAAGGCATCTCGCCGGAACTCCTCGCAGGGTACGTACACCTCATCGCGGTATTTGTTGCCGTCCGCCTGTATGCTGATGCGGTAGGTACCCACCACATCCTCATCACCCTTCGGCAGGTCGAATGAAATGTCGAACGCGCCGTATTCGTTCACCTTGAGCTCCTTGCGGATAAACTCTTTGCGGTTCGGGCGGCTGACGATTACCTCCACCTTGCTCACCTTGGGCAGGGCGGGCTCACCCAGCGCGGACACACTGCGCAGCACGCCACGCAGGTGCACGGTATCTCCCGGGCGGTACAGGGGGCGGTCCAGCACGGTCATGATGCGGCGGTCCGTCTCCATGCGGGGGGCATCCCCGCGCCAGTGCACGGTGCGGAAGTCATCCCCGCACTGTACCATGAGCTGCGGTGTTTTGCGGCCGTTATTGGGGATGGCGGGCATTACCGCCACGCCGTCCGTCACGGTGGAGAGCTCTTTGCCACCGCCGTTGAGCAGCAGCACCTTGCCCTCCGTCAGCTGGCTGCCGTCCGACAACTTGTGCAGCACGAGCGCCTTGTCCGTGTTGATGAGGTTCAGGTCCGTCAGCTGCACGGAGGACCACATCTCATAGTCCATCAAATCCTCCGGCAAGCCCAGCGCGCTCAGGGCGGCGCGTACGGCGGGCGCTGCCTCGGAGCGGATGGCGATGATGTAGAAACCCGCGGGGGCACTGCCGCCGCTCAGAGCATCCAAATCGAGCGCGGTGTGGGCGTAGCCCGTCAGGGCATCCCCGGTGGCGGCGACATCCAGCACCTGCTCGGCGGAGAACTCCACACCCTCCAGCTTGGAGCGCAGAGCTGCGAAGTCCGGCACGGTGGACTTGAGCTTGGCAATCTCGCGTTTCAGGTTTTTGAGGGCGGCTTTTTGCTCCTTCTCATTCTCCAGCCCGGTGGCAATGCGCTTTTCGAGCAGGGCGAGGTTGTAGGTAAGCTGAGCCAGGCGCTGTTCCGCCTCCTCGGCCTTCAGGGAGAGCTTGCCGTGGTGCTGCAGGTACTGCTCTGCGCTGAGACGAGCCACGCTGATGTGCAGCTTGCTGTTGTTGATGCTCTCCAGCAGCACCTTATGCTCGCCCTTGAGCGGCAGCAGGGTGGGGGAGTTCAGCGGGGTGTCGAAGCTCAGCACGGGCTGCATGCCGTTCACGGTGTAGCGGTGGCAGTGGTCGCAGGCGGTGCTTTGCCCCAGCATGGCTTGCGTGCCGGCTTTGATGATGATGTCCGGCGTCACCGGCAGCTCTTCCGTGCCTTCCACGGTGAAGAAGAGGGCATTCGTGTAGGGGGCATCATAGCCCACTTGGGTGTCATTGTTGCGGGTGTGGGAGCTGCACACATTCGGCTTCGGCTCCTCCAGGCGGAAGGTGATGGTCTTGCCGTTGAGCTGCAGCGTCTTGCTCTTGCCATCCTCCGCGGTGGCAGCCACGGCATCACCCACGCGGATTTCCACTGCGCGGAAAATGTCCGTCACATTCGCCTCCAACACCGGGGCGGAGAAGCGGATGCCGCCGCACAGCGTGGCCTTGCCGTCCCGCTCCTCGGTAAAGAAGCCTGCGTAGGTGCTCATCTCCTTCTCGAGGGTGAGGCGGTCCAGCCTGCCGCTGACAAAGCCGGAGCCTTCCTCCGCCACGGCATGCACATCCCACGTCTTGGTGGGGTCCAGCGCCTCCGTGGGGGTTACGAGCACATAGCCGGGCACGGGCAGCTCCTCATGGAAGCCCTGCAAGCCCTCCGCGCCGGGTTTCAGCCCCAGCTTTTCCGGGGTGCGCAGCAGCTCTGCCACTTTGTGCGGGGGGAGGTGTTTGATGAGCACTTGGCTTGCTTGGGCGGGCACGGTTTTGCCGTAGCTCAGGGAGTTGCTCTTCAGCACCTCGCGGAACTCATAGCGCACGGCGGAGGTGGTGGAGAAGTTTTGCTGCTCGCGGGTCAGTGCCGTGTGTGAGTACACGCACAGTGCCCCGCCCGCCATGCCGGGGTTGAGCGGCGCCACATTCAGCGGCTGCGCCTTGGGGGAGAACTCGAAGGCGGGCTCGGGCATTTGCTTGCCACCCAGGTACTTATCCACCCCCGGGCGGAAGGCCAAGCGGTACTTGGTGGCAGTTGCCGTACCCGGCACAAAGGTGATGAGCAGCTTGTCCTGGTCCGTCCAGCGGGCTTTGGGTTGGTACTGCGGGTCGCCGGTGATGTCGAAGAGATCCAGCCCGCGCTGCTCGGGCGTGGCTTGCTCATTGTAGCCGTTCTCCACAATGCCGGTGGACACCACGGGTTCATCAAACTTAATCAGCACGGAGTCCGACCCGCGGTGGCGCACACTATCTGCCATGGCGGTACCCATGCTCATTGCCAGCAGCACCATTGCTGCCGCCATTCCTGTTTTTCCGGTTCTGTTCATCATCATGAATCCTCCCTGTTTCATTGCCAATATACTAGCATGCATATTCCGCTATGCAAGCAAATTTCACTGATGTTAATGCACCCCACCACCCATTCCGCGAAAAAAATGTGCTGTTTTCGTTTTTTTGTTGGCTCTGTTAAAGTTTATGGTTTGAGGCCACTATTTGCTCTGCGCGATAAATCGGAAGTTGAAAAGTAAATTGCTACGCCGTGGCAGGCGCCGTCGCTCGCAAATTATTCAACAATCACCTCGCTGCGGGCACAAAAACACCGCCACCGCAGGGTGCGGGGGCGGTGTGAGGTAATCAAATGGTGGGAAAATCACTTCTGCCCGCGCAGCGCCGGCAGCACATTCTGCTCAAAGTTCTCCACATTGGCGCGAATGCGCTTCGCAGCACGGCTGTTCGGTGCAGCCTCAAGCGCAGCCTTGTAGCACTCATACATCTTCATGTAATCGCCCAAGAAGGCGTAGCTGTCACCCTTTGTGCTCAGCGCTTCTTGGCGCACCTCAGGGTCAAGGTCCGGTCGAGCCATGAACTCATCCAGACGGCGGATGCTGTCCTTGAGCTCATCCGGCGAGAACTTGCCCGCAAAGGTGGAGGTCATGGCACGCAGCTCTTCGAACTGAGCCACACGCTTCTCGGAGTCCGTGCCGTAGCCGGCATAGCCGAGGGTGTTGTCGGGGTCCAGCGCGTTAATCTCACGGATGACGCTCACGTACTTCTCACGGCAGGGCAGGGGCAGCGCCTCCAAGCCCTTGTGCAGCGCCTTTGCCTTGGCCATACCGCTCAGCTTTGCTGCCTCCGCAAAGGCTGCATCACGTGCGGCGCGCTTCTTCAGGCCCGCCTCCATCAGCGGCATGTACTCCTCCGGCGTGCGGCGTGCACCGTGTATGATTTCATACGGCATGCCGTTCTCGTCCATCAGCACCACACCGGGGAGCCCCTCAATGCGGTATGACATGAGCAGATTCTCACGGCGGCGCTTCTCCTCATCCGGAATCTTGGCCACCAGTGCCGGGTTGCGGGGGAAATCCACGGATACCAAGATGTACTTGCTGCCGTACGCCTTATCAAAGGCCTCCGACTCCACAATCTTGGTGCGCAGGTGGATGCAGGCCGTGCACCAGTCCGTGCCCGTGAAGTCCACAAATATGTCCTTCTTCTCGGTTTTGGCCTGTGCCAAGGCTGTATCCATATCCGGTGCCTCCGGCAGGGCCAGAGCGGGCAGGGTGAGGGCGAACATGGCGCCCATGAGTGTCTTGATGTTCATTTCCGTCGGTTTTCTATGGTGGTAAAATCTCTTTTGCTCAGGGGGTGCCACAGGCGCTTACTTCGCGCGCCGGCGAGCGGTGAAGTTCAGCTGGCTCAGTAGGTCTTTGCCACGGTAGGGTGGTACCACGCGCCCTTTGCGCCTCTTCACCGTTTGGATGAAGAGCCTCAGCGCTTCCACAATGACCCGTGAGCGTGTGACCCCAAGCTCCTTCGCTGCCGCATCCAGCCTTGCCAATAAGGGTTGCGGACACCGAAACGCTACCAGTTTTGAACTCATGCCTATTATTTAACATATTCTCCCCGCCTCCGCAACAAAAAAATGCCCGATTTGTTCTTTTTTCCGATAAAAATGGTAGTATTTTGCGGAAATGAAGCGCCGACTTCCGAAAAAACGGGTGGGATATTCAGGGAGGGGCGCACATGCTGTGTGTCATGGCGTGATTGTCGCTTGATAGGGGAGGGGTGAGGTGGTATTCTAAAAGAATGAAGCAACTGGTGGCGATTATAATGATGCTGACGGCGGCTGTGGCCTATGGCTGGCAGCCGGTGAATGAGAATGCGCCTGAGCCTGCGCGAGAGTTCCGCGCAGCGTGGGTGGCAACGGTGTTCAATTTGGACTGGCCATCGCGCGCGGGCTTATCCGCAGCGCAGCAAAAGGCGGAGCTCATCAGCATTTTGGACACGGCGGTGAAGCTGAAGTTCAATGCCATCATTCTGCAGGTGCGCCCGAATGCGGATGCGCTCTACAAGTCATCCTATGAGCCGTGGAGCTGCTGGCTGAGCGGTGCCGGCGTGAACCCGGGCTATGATCCGTTGGCCTTTGCCGTGGCAGAGGCGCACAAGCGCGGGCTGGAGCTGCACGCGTGGTTCAACCCCTTCCGCGCCACCATCAGCGGCAAAGCCGTGGGCAAAAACCACATTTCCCGCACCAACCCCGGGCTGTTGAAGAAAGCCGGTTCCACGCAGATTCTCAACCCCTCCAGCAGTGCCGCCCAAAAGCACGTGCTCGCTGTCATCATGGACGTGGTGCGCCGTTATGATATTGACGGCGTTCACTTGGATGACTACTTTTACCCCTACCCGCCCAACCACAACATCTCGGACGGCAAGAGCCCCTCTCAGCGCCGCGCCGCCATTGACTCCTTTGTCAGCAATCTGTACAGCCGTGTGAAGGCGGAGAAGCCTTGGGTTCGCGTGGGCATCAGCCCCTTCGGCATCTGGCAGCCGGGCTACCCCTCAGGGGTGGAGGCCGGTGTGAACGCCTACGAGCACCTCGCCTGTGATGCCCGCAAGTGGCTCTCCAAGGGCTGGGTGGACTACCTCGCCCCGCAGCTTTACTGGCGCATCAAAGGCCCGCAGAGCTTCACCGCCCTCATGCAGTGGTGGGCTTCCGTGAACCCCAAACGCCCCGTCTGGCCCGGTATTGCCAGCGTGCGCATCAACAGCTCTGAAGACCCCGGCCGCCCCGCCTCCGAAATCGGCGCCCAGGTGGATGCCTCGCGCAAGCTCGCCCGCCAAAGCTGTGGCCAAATCTTCTGGAGCTGGCGCTCCATCGGCAGCAATCGCGGTGGCGTGCAGTCCCAGCTCAAGAAGCGCTATACCTCCTACGCCGTGCCTCCGGCCATGCCCTGGTGCCGTGATAGCATACCCGGTCGCCCTGCCGTGGCGGCGCAAGATGCCGGCAAGGTCATCAAAATCTCTTGGCAAGCGCCGGACAAACGTGCCCGCAAGTGGGCAATTCAGGCCGGCACCTCCCGTGGCTGGTACACCGTTTGCGTGTTGCCCGGCTACCAAAGCAGCGTCACCCTGCCGGCCTCATACTTCAGCAATGCCTCCCGCATTGCCATCCGCCCCATCTCCGCCTGCGGTCAAAGCGGCACCCCGGGCGTGTTGCGCAGGTAATACCCCGGTACCGAGTGTTCAGCATTTTTGCTGCATACGCGGCTCTCACAGCGCACAAAAGGTAGCGAGTGCCCGCTACCCCGCGCGGTGAGAGCCGCCTGTTTTTGGCGCTGTTAAATTTATGGTCGGTCTGCTATGCGTACTGCGCGATAAATCGGAAGTTGAAGGGGGAATTGTTGGATAATTTGCGAGCGCAAGCGAGCCTAATTCGGAGCCCCGGAGGGGCGCCATATAATAGCCCGCGGTGGAGCCCCGCAAGGGGCGGAACCCCGGGAAAAGACCAAAAAAACAAAATGCGAACCCCGAAGGGGTGGCATATAATGCGCGGACCGGAGCGAAGCGACGCTCCGCGCTGGTGGGCGCGTGTTTTGTTTGTGCGTTAATATCCCATTGATAACGCGATGTCATAAGACGAATTGCGGCATGCGGGATTTTTTCGCACTTACGTGCTCCGGGCGGGTTATGCCACCCGCATACCGTCTCGGCAGGCCTCGACTGGCTGCGGGTTCTGAGTTTCTTTTTCTTTCGTTTCCTAGGGCTTACGCCCTAGGCTAAGTTAGGTCACCCGCTGACGCG
>CAJGCY010000076.1 GCA_904501955.1 uncultured Akkermansia sp.
ACCCGCGTCAGCGGGTGACCTAACTTAGCCTAGGGCGTAAGCCCTAGGAAATGGGTAAAAAACAAATCCGAACCCGCGAACCGGTGAGGCTTGCCGAAACGGTATGCGGGTGGCATAACCCTCCCGGAGCACGTAAGTGCGAAGAAATCCTGTATGCATTAATTCGTCTTATGACATCGCATTATCAATGGGATATTAACGCACAAACAAAACACGCGCCACCCCGGCTCGGAGCTCCCGTCTTCGCGTCTCGCTACGCTCGCTTGCTACGCCGTGGCCGGCCGCTTCGCTACGGTCCTCGCACTATATACCGCCCTCGTCGCCCTCGCTAGCGCTCAGGCAGCTCGGGCTCTATTTCATTTTTGCTTGTTACCTAGGGCTTACGCCCTAGGCTAAGTTAGATCACCCGCTGACGCGGGTTCTGATTTAGGCTCGCCTACGGCTCGCAAACTGCCCTCCAACTTCCGATTTATCGCTCACGGAGGGCTGACCGGAAGCGTCGCCGGCATCAATCTTTCAAGCCGTAGATGGTGATATCCACCCACTGCTCAACGTGGTACTTTTTGCCCTTCCACATGATGGAGTTGCAGGTGTAGAGGTAGGTTTTCCCCTCCACCACAATGCGGTCTTGGCTGAGCTCCACCACGGGGAAGCGGGCTTCATCCCCGTAAATGGCATACATGAGGCGCACCACCGCTACGGGGGCTTGGCGAGGCTCATTGTAGCACACGCGCCAGGCCGTCTCACGGGAGAACCCGGGGCCACCCTCGATATAGAGCTGGTCCATGGCGGGCAAGCGCTTATACACGGCCTGCGCATGCGCCTCCAGCGCCTGCAGCAGCTCCGGCTCCATGGGGGTAACGGGCATGAGCGCAATGTCCGCATCCTCACGGGCGGGGTCCACCACCACATCCATGGCGGGCAGGTTCCCTGCCGCCAATGCCAGCGCCAAAGCGGCGCTCATGCAGCATGTTTTCATCATACTCATTTACCAGTAAAACATTTCAGACAAGGACTCCGAGCCGTAAAAGCCCATCTCCTCCAGTTTGTTGAGCAACTCCTCGCTCTGTTGCAGAGCAGCAGAGTAACCGGATTTTTCCGCAGCGGCGGTGTATTCCTCATCTCCCATCGCCGCGACAATCCCCTCACAGGAGTTGAAGAGCTCAATCATCACGGCGAGTTTTTCCGCGGCGGCATCCGCCGTCTGTTTATCCTTCACCTCAGCCAGAGCAGCATTCATCTGCTCCTGCAAATCAGCCATCTGCTCCATGGCCTGCAAGCGTTTTTCCGCACTGAACGCTACGGATACATCCACCCACTGCTCTAACAGGTAACGCTGCCCCTCCACATGCAACACTATGCGCCAAACGGCAAAAATCTGCTCCGTATTTTCACCCTTTACGTTCGTGAAGCTGAGGGTCTCCGGCGCATACTCCGCCAGTGCAGCCAACAGCTGCGGGTACAAGGCGGCGGTAAGTTCCTCCTCACGCTCTCGCACCACCCAAGCCAAGGCGGCGGACACCCCGGGCCCGCCGGACAATGCGCCGGCATATTGCCCCATGACCGTAGGCACCACGGCTAACTTGGCTGCGGCCTCTTCCGCCAAATCCGGGGGCAGCGGCGAGGGTTCCTCGGCAGCGGTGGCCTCCAGCCCCAGGGCTACAGCCAGCGCGGTGGAACCGTAGTAAAACACATCCGCCAGCGCATCCTCAGCGTCGGAATCCCAGCCGGATTCCTTCACCGCAGCCTCCAGCAGGGTGTCCCCCAGCAAGTCACGGTACTCGGAGCAGGCCTCCATAGCAGCACTGACGGCAGGGGCTGCGGCATCCGCCGTTGCGGTATCAGCCACAGCCTCCAGCAACAGCGCAGCCTCCCCCAGCAGAGCCACACACTTGGCATACGCCAAGCGTTGCTCCGCTGTGTACTCCGCCGTTTGCGCCTCATCCGCCGGCGTTTCCTCCTGCGCAGCGGCAACCGGCTCCACCGGTGCAACCACAGCTTCCGCGGGCTCTTGGGCGGGCAGCAGGTTGCATGCCAAGCCCAAGCCGACCACTGTTGCTATCTTATTCATCATGCTTACTTTATAACACACTGCACTTCCCACCGCAAGCCAAAAGGGCAGAGCTGCGCAAAATTACTCAACACACATCTCCTTGCGGAGGGTGGCGACATCTTTGCCGAGCTTCTTGCCGATGGCAAAGCCGAACTCCAGCGCAGCACCCGGGCCGCGGCCGGTAATGATGTTCCCATCCGTCACAGCGGGGGATTCCTTGATGGTGGCGGAGGTAATATCCTTCGTCACCGCCTCAGCGGGGTAACAAGTCACCGTCTTCCCCTTGAGCACACCGGCAGCCTCAAGAGCAATCGGTGCTGCGCAAATGGCTGCCACCAACTTACCGGCAGCATTCATCTCACGCACCAACTTGAGCACCGCGGGGGTATCACGCAGCAGCCAAGAGGCCGCGCCACCGGGCAAAATCACACCGTCATAATCCTGCGCATCCACATCCACCAGCAGCATATCCGCCTGCATCACAATGCCGTGTGCACCCTCCACCATGCGGCCTTTCACACCGGCCGTGGTCACGGGCACCTCCAGCCTGCGCAGTATGTCCACAGGTGCGCTGAACTCAATCTCCTCGAATCCCGGAGCCAACAATACAATCAAAGGTTTCATACACCGACAGTCTACTACATCTCCTGCCTCATGGCAACAGGAAAATGCCCACCTGCCACGCCAAACCGGCAGAAAAACAAGGGGTGGCAACGCTGCACAAGCATTGCCACCCCGATAACATGTATCACCCGATGAGCAAAATCAGCCCTTCATGCCGGAGATGTTGCCGTAGGAGTCCACCTTAATATCGCAGGCGGAGGGCACCCTGGGCAGGCCGGGCATACGCATGATGTCGCCACACAGGGCAACCAAGAATCCGGCGCCGTTGGCAATCTCAAAATCACGCACCGTGATGGTGAAACCCGTGGGGCGCCCCGGCAGGGAGGCGTTGTCGGACAGTGAGTTCTGCGTCTTCGCCATGCAAATGGGCAGGTCCGTCAGGCCGTTGGCAGCCATGAGCGCCAGCTTCTTCTTGGCAGCGGCGGTCAGCACTACGCCGTCCGCACCGTAAATCTTGCGGGCGATGGTGGCCATACGCTCCTCGACGGGGATATCCAAGCTGTACAGGCACTCGTAGGGCTCCGGGGTGGACTCCTCGATGCTCTTCACCACAAGCTCCGCCAGCTCCTGAGAGCCCGCACCACCCTTACCGAACACATTGGCAACGGCGCAGCCCACACCCATGGAGGCGCACAGCTCCTTCACAGCGGCAATCTCCTCCTCCGTGTCGAAAGCCTCGAAGAGGTTGATGGCAACGGTCACGGGGCGCTTGTAAAGCTTGGCGCTCTCGATGTGGGCCTGCAGGTTGGCAAGGCCGCGCTTCACCGCCTCCGGGTTGGCGGGGTCGAGCTCCTTCTTGTCCACGCCACCGTGCATCTTGAGCGCGCGGATGGTGGCCACAATCACGATGGCATCCGGGGCAAGGCCGCTCTGGCGGCACTTGATGTCCAAGAACTTCTCTGCACCCAAGTCAAAGGCGAAACCGGCTTCCGTCACGGCGTAATCCGCGCAGGCGAGCGCCATCTTCGTGGCAATCACGGAGTTGCAACCGTGGGCAATGTTCGCAAAGGGACCACCGTGCACAAAGGCGGGCACACCCTCCAAGGACTGCACCAAGTTCGGGTTCACGGCCTCGCGCAGGATGGCCAGCAGGGAGTCCGTCACGCCGAACTCACGGGCATACACTGCCTCATTCTCAGCGGTAAAGCCCACCACGATGTTGTCGATGCGGCGGCGCAGGTCATCCAAGTCCTCCGCCAGGCAGAAACAGGCCATAATCTCAGAGGCAGGGGTGATGTTGAAGCCATCTTCACGGGCAACACCGTTGCGGTTCAAGCCGATGACGATGTTGCGCAGGGCGCGGTCGTTCATGTCCATCACGCGCTTCCACGTCACCTTATTCTGGTCGAGGCGGGTGGTCTTGTAGAAGAGGGCATTGTCAATCACGGCAGCCAGAAGGTTATTGGCAGCAGTGATGGCGGGGAAGTCACCGGTGAAACCGAGGTTGATGCTCTCACCGGGGGTAATGCTGGAGGCACCGCCACCCGTGGCACCGCCCTTACGGCCGAACACCGGGCCCATGCTGGGCTCACGCAGTGCCAAGCATACATCCTTACCGTTGGCTTTCAAGCCCTGAGCCAAACCGATGGATACGGTGGTCTTGCCCTCACCGGCAGGGGTGGGGGTCAGCGCGCTCACCAAAATCAGCTTACCCTTCAGCGGGCGCTCGCGCAGCACCTGCAGACTCACCTTGGCCTTATCACGGCCGTAGGGGATAATCAACTGCTCATCCAGCCCGAGTTTGGCTGCCATTTGCTCCGTAAAACTCTGAGTTGTACTCATGCACGCATGATAGCACGTTTTCTCCATAAAGAAAAGCCAAAAATTGCATGTGCAGCCACTTGTTTCGCTCGCCTCCCCCGTTATTTCGGCGTGACAAATCGGAATTCGGCGGGGTGTTAGCGGGGTACGGGCGCCGGTTTAATTCACCGCCCCTGCTTTGCGGAGGATGTCGCGTTTCTCCTGCGTTTTAGCGTACATGAGTGGGGTAAAGCCGTGTGAATCCGTAGCGTTGACATTCGCCCCCTTGTTCACCAAGTGCTGCACATAAAAAGCGGGGCAATCACCGGAGGCGGCGAGCATCAGCAGGGTGGTGCCGTCCGCGTTGGCGGCATCCGGCTCCGGCCAGTCACGCAACAAGCGCTCAAAGGCGGTGCGGTTATCCTCCTCCAGCGCTTTGCACAGCTGCGCAAAGGCCTCCGCCCGGGTGGTGGGGCGGGTCGGGCGCCCCATGAGGCGGTTCACCAGCTCTTGCCCATCCGGCCCGGCGGACATGGCAGACTGCAGGGCTGTGGGGCCCCCGCGGCGGTAAAGGTCCGTCTTTGCCCCATGCTCTGCCAGCAGGTTAAAGGTAGCGTAATCCGCATACTCCGCCGCAATAATGATAGCCGTGTAACCGGCGCGGTCCATGGCGTTCGGGTTTGCGCCGGCTTGCAGCAAGCGCTTCACGGCGGTGTAGTCACCCAGCTCCACGGCGGTCATCAGGGCGGTTTTACCCTGGGCGTTGCACGCGTTCACATCCGCCCCTTCCTCCAGCAAAAAGACGAAGAAGCTGTAGAAACGCCCCGCGATGGCATTCTGCAAGGGGGTGGCGCCCTGCGCATCATCCTCCGCCGGGTGGGAAAGCGCAGCGGGGTCGGCAGAGGCGCGCAGCATTTGCTGCATCAGCGCCGTGGCCACGGCTTTGTCCGCCGGGTCTTTGCAGCGCTCTGCCATGAAGGAGGAAAAGGCGATGGCATCATCTATCGTCCGCAGGGGGATGGAGTGCAAGTCATGCCGTGAGATATTGGGCAAATGGGCAGCAATCTCCAGCGCGGCGTAGGTATGCCCTGCCGCAACCGCCGTGCGGAGGGCGAGGCGGTCTTTCGCGGCGGGGTCAGCCCCCTGCTGCAGCAAATGGCGCACCAAGGTGTGGCTGCCGCCGCTCGCGGCATACACCAGCAGGGAGCGGCCGGCGGCATCGGGCGCGGTATCCGCCTTGGCACCGATGAGGTGGCAGGCCTCCGCATTACCGGCAGCGGCGGCCAGCATGGCAGCACTCACGCCTTTTTTGTTGCGAGCATCGGGCTCCGCCCCTTGGCGCAAGAGCATGGCCACCACCTCCACCGGCGCGTGTGAGGCTGCAGCCATCAGCGCGGTATTGCCGGCGGCATCCGCCCGCTTCGGGGAGAAGCCCATATTCAGCGCGGTTTGCACCAGTTGCAGCTCACCGCCCTGGGCGGCAGCCATCAGCAGGTCAAAGCCATCACGCGTGAGCAGCTTGGGGTTCGCACCACGCCCCAACAGGTTGTGGAACAACTCCACATTACCGCCGCGCGCGGCAAAAAGGATGGCGGAATGCCCCATTTTGTTCACCACAAAAGCATCCCCACCCTCGCGGAGTATGTAAGAGCACAACTCCTCATTACCCCCCAAGCAGGCATACTGAAACAGCGTGGTGCCCACCGTGTCCGTGATGCGAGAGTCCGCCCGCATGTACTGTAACACGCGGTTGAACACCTCCATATTGCCACCGGCGGCGGCCATCATGAGCATAGTCACCTTCCCGGGAGCTTGCAAGCGCGGGTTTGCACCGTGCATAAGCAGGTACTCAAAGGTCTCCGCCTCGCCGGACATGGCCGCCAGCATCAGCGGGGTCATGCCTTGGCGATTGCGAAAATCCGTGGGGGAGCCGAGCTTCAGGTGCTCCAGTGCCACCTGCAGGTTGCGCGCCTGCCGCCGCTGGAAGGCATTTTTGTCATCCATGTGCATGCTGAGGCGGTGCTGTGCCTCGGCATAGCCGGCATGCTCCGCGCGGAGGGAGCCGACACCGAGCAGCAGCGCTGTGAGCATGAGTATGGCAGTGCGCATCATGGCGGGAGTAATGGCAAATCAGTGAATACCGCTGCGGGTCAGCAGGGCGGAGGGCTCCGGGTCGCGCTTCATGAAGTCGCGATAGAGCTCTGCCGCGGGGCGGCTGTTGCCCTGCGAGAGGATGCAGCGGCGGAAATCGCGCCCGGTGGCGGGGTTGAAAATGCCCTCCTGCGCAAAGCGGGAGAAGGCATCCGCCTCCAGCATTTCAGCCCACTTGTAGGAGTAGTAGCCGGACTCATAACCGCCGTTGAAGATGTGGGAGAAGCAGCGCAGGCAGCTGTTGCCCTGCACCGTCATCGGCACGCGATAATCCGCCAGAATCTCGCGGTCCACCTCTTCCACATCACGCCCCTTGTACTGCGCGGTGTTGGTGTGCAGCTCAAGGTCAATCTTGCCGAAGCAGAGCTGGCGCATGAAGAAAGAGGCAGCACCGTAGTTGCGGGCGGCAAGCATCTTCTGCTTCAGCTCGGCAGGCAGGGGCTCACCCGTCTGCCAGTGGCGGGCAAAGCGGTCCAGCGCCTCGCTCTCCCACGTCCAGTTCTCATTGATTTGGCTGGGCAGCTCCACAAAGTCCCAAGCCACGTTGCAGCCGGCAAGGGATTCCACCTCCACCTCACTGAGGATTTGGTGCAGCAGGTGGCCGAACTCATGGAAGACGGTCTGCACCTCATAGTGCGTGAGCAGGGCGGGCTTGTCACCCACGGGCTTGCTCATATTGCCACACATGAGCGCCAAGTGCGGCAGGCGGGGCTTGCCCTGCATGGGCGGCATGCCGCAGGCCAGGCAATTCATCCACGCGCCGGCGCGCTTGGTGTCGCGCGGGTACCAGTCTGCATAGAAGGAGCCGAGGTGCTGCCCGCTCTCCTCATCATACACCTCATAGAACAGCACCTCCGGGTGCCATACCTCCACAGCCCCCTCAGGCAGGGTCTCACCCTCGCTCAGGCAGGCCGTGGGGCGCTGCTCGAAGCGGATGCCGTACAGCCCGGCGTAAATGGAGAACATGCCCTCCAGCACGCCGCTCATGGGGAAGTAGGGGCGCAGCTCTTCGCTGTCAAAATCATACAGCGCCTTGCGGCGTTTCTCGCTGTAGTATGAGACATCCCACGGATTCATGGTGGGCATGCTCTGCCCGGTGAGCTCTTCCGCATAGCGGCGGATGGCTTCCTGCTCTTCCACAAAGGCAGGCTTGACGCGGGCATGCAAATCATTGATGAAGTTGAGCGCCGTGGTGCCGCTACCTGCCATACGGCGGGCGGTCACATAGTCGGAGTAGCGCTCATAACCCAGCATGGCAGCCTTCTCCTCGCGCAGGGCAAGAATCTCATGAATGAAGGCGGTGGTATCATATTGCCCGGTGCCCTTCTCATTCATGGCGCACCACACGCGGCGGCGCAACTCCTCATTATCCGCAAAGGTAAGCACGGGCTGCACGGAGGTGAACTGCAGGTTGAAGCGCCACTGCGGAGCGTCCTCCGTACCGTAGCCCTTGGCAAGGGCATCTTGGCGGGCAGTCTCGCGGGCGCTCTCCGGCAGGCCGGCAAGCTCTGCGGCATCCGCCGTCACGTACTCCCAAGCGTTCGTGGAGTCCAGCACATGCTCACCGAAGCTCTGAGAGAGCATGGCAAGCTTGGTGGAAAGCTCCGTAAAGCGCACTTTCTGCTCATCGCTCAGGTCGGCACCGTTCTCGCGGAAATCACACAGGGTCTCGCGGATGAAGCGCTGCTTCACCTCACTGAGCTCCGCCACCCACGGCATGGCTGCTGCCTTTTTCAGCACGGCGTACAGCTGCGGGTTCAGCGTAATGGAGGAGGAGTAAATAACCACCTCGGGCATCAGCTCATTGATGACCTCACGCAGCTCCGGGGAGTCCATCACGGAGCTCAGGTGGTGCAAGCGCTGCCAACCACGCATCACCGCAGCGCCGGAGGCCTCCAGCGCGGCAAAGCTATTCTCATACGTGGGCGCCTCCACGGTGCAAATGGCAGCCACAGCCTCCTTAGCCTGCTCTATGGCCTCACGAATCTCCACACGGGCGCGCGCAGGCGTCAGCTTGCTCCACTCCACCAACAAATCACTGTTCAAAAACGGTTTCTCACTCATGCTGTATGTACTATAACACCCCCGCCCCCCTCCTTGCAAGACAGAACCACCACTAAATGCGACATATTGCTGAGCGCAGCCCTGTTCAAAACACCCCAAATAACGCGTCTGACGCGGATTTTTCTTTCATCCGCAGCTAATTTTGGTAGAATAACGGCAAGCATACACACACTTATTACCATGAGCACATTTAATGTTCTGCGCTCCGCATTCATGGCCGGCATTTGCATCGGCATCGCGGGTTTCGGGTTCCTCTCTCTCAAGGCGGACGGCAATTTCTTGGCAGGCTGCGTCATCTTCGCCTTCGCGCTTATCGCCGTTGTGAACTACAAGCTGGCGCTCTACACCGGCACGGCAGGCTTCATCAAGAAAAACGAGTTCGGCTACCTCGGTTTGGTGCTGCTGGGCAACATCATCGGCTGCGCCACGCTCTCCCTGCTCACGCGCCTCTCCCCCATGCCCATTCAGGAGACCGCGCAAGCCCTCCTCCAATCCCGCCTGGACCTCGGCGTGGTGAACGGTAGCCTGCTCTCCATTGCCTGCGGTTTCATCATGACCACGGCTGTTACCTTTGCGCGCAAGGGCGGCATGCTTCCCCTGCTCTTCGGTGTACCGCTCTTCATTGTGTGCGGGTTCCCCCACTGCATTGCGGATGCCTTCTTCTACGCCTGCGTGCCCTTGGACTTCTGGGGTGCCAACCTTGCAAGCATCCTCATCTTCTACGTCTCCATCGTCATCGGCAACTTCATCGGTTGCAACTTCTACCGCGGTGTCATGGGTGATAACCCCTGACACCACCGCCACCAAGCTTTCCCCACCGGGCGCCCCGCATCCGCAGGCGCCCGCGTTTTTTATAGGAGCACTACAAATCCTCATTTAGCCTCCACCGCCATCACTTGCTGCGCTGCAGGGTCTTACCGCTGCCACGCAGCAGCAGCACGGTAATTTCCGGCGAGCAGAAGAAACGCGCGGGGAATGTGCTCACCCCCAACCCACGGCTCACGTAAAGGGGGTGCCCCGTGTGTGCGCGCTTCATACCACCACGGGCAGTTGCACGCGTCCACGGCTCACGCACGGCAATGGGGTAGCCACCGGGCCAGCAAAACTGCCCGCCATGTGTATGCCCCGCCACGGTCAAATCCGCCCACAGCGGACTGTGCAGCACGTGGTAGGGGCTATGTATAGCCACAATGAGCGGGTGGTGGGGCGGCAGTTTTTCCTTCGCAAGGCGCCGCAACAGCGGTCCGGCACTCTCACGCTCATGCCGGTGGGCAGCCCCGCGCAAAACAGCCTGCTGCCCATTGGCAAAGCTGAGCTTCACATCCCGCCCCTCGATGGGCTTAATGCCGTTTTTCACAAAAACCCTGCGCGTGCGGCTCCCCTGCTCAAACTGGTCATGATTCCCGCACACATAGTATACGGGGCAATGCTGCACCAGCGGTTGCAGCCTGCGCGCCAGCTCCTCCTCCGGCATGGAGAGTGAGGCATTGAGCGCATTGTGATAATCCCCCAGCAGCAGCACAACCTCCGGGTTCTGCTCCAGCGTGCGGCGCACCACGCGGTCCACCCAGCGGCCCTCGCGATCACCGGCGTGAAAATCTGCCAGCAACACCACGCGCGCAGCAGCGGCATCCTCAGGCCAGCCATCCAGCCGCACCTCCACCTCCTCCACCAAAATCCGGCGCGGCTCGATGACAAAGGCATACAGCAGCAGCACTGCCACAAACAGCAGCCCGCACACATGCCTCCCCCACCTTATCCGCCCGGATTTCATCGCCCTGCAACGGCAGCTTTACTCAATCTCTACGGACACAGGGCAGTGATCCGACCCCGTCACATCCGCATGAATGCTTGCCACCTTCACGCGCGGCAGCAGCCCCTCACTCACACAGAAGTAATCAATACGCCACCCCACGTTGCGCGCGCGGGCACCACCGCGGAAGCTCCACCACGTATAGGCATCTCGCGCATCCGGATGCAGGCGGCGGAAGGTATCCGCAAAGCCAGCGCCCAGCAGCTCCGTGAAGCCGGCGCGCTCCTCATCCGAGAAACCGGCGCTGAAATGGTTCGTGGCCGGGCGTGCCAGGTCTACCTCCTCATGTGCTACGTTCAAATCACCGCAGAACACCACCGGCTTCTTCTCTGCAAGACCGCTCACATAGGCGCGGAACGCGGCATCCCACTCCTGACGGTACGGCAAACGCGCCAGCTCATTCTGCGAGTTCGGCGTGTAGCAATTCACCAGGTAAAAATCCTCAAACTCCATCGTCGCCACGCGTCCCTCCGTATCATGCTCCTCCACGCCTATACCCGTGCTCACGCTCAGCGGTTCCACGCGCGAGAGAATCAACACACCGGAGTACCCTGCCTTTTGCGCCGGGTTCCACACGCGGTGCGGCCAGCTTGCCAGCCACAAATCGCTCACCTGCTCCGGGCGAGCCTTTACCTCCTGCAAGCACAGCACATCCGGCGCCAGCTCATCCATCTTCTCCGCCAAGCCCTTACCCAGCGTGGCGCGTATTCCGTTCACATTCCAGCTTACCAATTTCATATACCTGCATTCTACCCCCTCCCCCCCACGCTGTCAAAAGAAATATCCGTTCATCATCATTCTGACTTTGTCAGCACCCCACCACCACCCCGCCTCCCACCCCATTTTTCCGAAAAAATTGCAAAAATTTTCAAAAAAATCAATTTTACTCTTGCCAAACTCATTTTTTTCGTGTATATTCCCCTCACGCCCATTAGGGCAAACCACATGGCAGGGTAGCTCAGTGGTAGAGCAGAGGACTCATAAGCCTTTGGTCGGGTGTTCAAATCACCTCCCTGCTATTATGGGAGCGGTCGTAACCAAGAAAAAATGGTAACGACCGCTCCTTTTTTGTGCCT
>CAJGCY010000077.1 GCA_904501955.1 uncultured Akkermansia sp.
TGACCTGTTCCCGTGCATCCACACGAAGGGCATGAAGCTGCGCCGCACGGTAGAATACTATCAGTGGGTAGAGAACCAATCCACTCGTGAGGAGAAGCAACTGGGTGGTAGCGTAAAGAAGATTACCACCTATACATACACTACCAAGTGGGTAAGCTCCCCCGTGGATTCCTCCAGCTTCAAGGAGCCGGGGCATGACAACATCGTTTTCTACCAAGGTGCAAAGAATCACAGCCAGCAGGCGGAGAACGCCACCTTCGGTGCATTCACGCTGACCAAAGCCCAGATTGGCCGCATCGGTGGTGAAAAGCCCCTGCCCTTGGCTGACATCCAATGGCCTGAGGACCTTGCAGGTCGCACCACGGTGAATGCAGACGTGCTTTACATCGGCGCACCCGCAGGCTATATGCCCGCAATGCAGCCCGGCATGCAACCCGGAATGATGAACCGCATGACACCCGCTCCCGGTACTCAGCCCGGGGTGGTGCCTCCCGGCATGGTGCAGACGGTAGCCACGCAGCCTGTTCCCGCAGAGCGCATCATGATGCCGATTGATGTCCTTAACGGCGGTTTCGTGACAGTTCCGAGCATCCAGACTCAGCGCATAGCGGTGTACACTGTTGACGGCGCAAACTTCATCCTTACACCCGATGGCAATGCTACGCCGGTAATGCCCAACGGCATCTACTACGCCGGTAATCTCCACGCCATCACCGAAACCGTACCGGGCAACGGCTTTGTGTTCTACCAGGGTGCCAAGAACCCGCTTTTCGTCAACATAGCTAACTACGGCTCCCTGCCGCTGTTCAAGATGCAGAACAAGGAGTTCGTGCGTTTGCCGGATGGCTCTCTTACCCCTGTTACCTCGGTAAATGGCGCACGCCAGGTATGCATCAACGGCACCTATTTGGCCGCCACCATCTCACGCGAGGCTCAGATGGCAGCTCCGACCTACGCCCCCGTGCAGCAGCCGATGCCGGTAGCCCCCATGCCCGGTCAGCCCGGCGTTGTAACACCCATGCCCGGTCAGCCCGGCGTTGTAGGCGCCCCCATGAGCACGGCGAATCCCTCCACCCCGCGAGTAGGTGATGTGCGCATCAAGTGGGTCTATGTACCGGATACCATGCCTGTTTCCATCATTGCCCAGCAGACGGGTAACACCTTCTCCCCCTACATTGCAGAAAACGGCGAGGAGGTAGACTTGCTGCAGGTAGGCACCCACAACAAGAAAGCCATGTTCCAGAAGGCTCATGATGCCAACACGATGATGACTTGGCTGATTCGCTTCGGTGGCTGGTTGATGATGTTCATCGGTCTGAACATGATTCTCAAGCCGCTGGCCGTCCTCGGCGATGTGGTTCCCTTCATCGGCAGCATCATCGGCTTCGGCAACAAGCTCATCGCGTTCGTGATTTCCTTGGTTGTAGCCTTGGTGGTAATCGCCATTGCCTGGCTCTTCTACCGCCCGGTGATTGGTATTACACTGCTGGCAGCCGCTATTGGTCTCATCGTGTGGCTGAAGACGCGTAAGAAGAAACCCGCCAAAGCCGAAGAAACTGCAGCAGGAGAGTAAACACGCTCTTCCGACTGCCAAAACACCCAACTTTAACATGCAGGGAGCAATTGCTCCCTGCATTATCATCTCAAAAAAGACCGGGGAAACATACACAAACTACATTTAAAACTTTCATTTTCACCGAAATAGTGTAACATAACAAAGAAGATTTTGACCATGAAACATTTTTACGCCTTATTTGCCAGTGTCACAGCCATCTGCTCCCATACAGTGGCTCGAGAGATGGTGCAGACTGCCCTGATACCGCAAGAGCTTGGGGACTGTACACTGACGCTTATCGGCACCAAAGAAGGGAAACACTGCACGTACAAAATGGGCTACAGCACCCCCATGCCCAAGTTGAAAATCTTTGTCTGGCAACCGAGTGGTGCTACTGCGGAAATTTCATTTGATGGCGTGGGTGATGGCTGCGCCGTACACTTTACCGGCACGCTGACCGTCAAGAAACGCGAAGGTAACACATACACCTTCAGCGCACAAGGTGAAATGCTGGGGTTCGAAGGTGAGCCCCGGCAAGACATTACCGCCACGCCACACACCATCATCATCACCCTTAACCCGGAGGCCTGACCATGCTGGTATACGTAGACAACAAAGAAGTCACCATCTTCGCAGGCGCAACGGCACTGGATGCCCTGCGCCGCTATTGCACGGATGAGGGCATCTCCCTGCCCGAGGGCGAGTTGTACGATGCTTGGGGCAACGTCATCGCCTCCGATAGCCCCATGTGCGATGGCCGCCACATTTTCACCAAATCACCCCGTTAATTTTAACCACTCACCACTGAACACATGAAAAAATCTAGTTTTCTCGCCTTTATCGCCATGCTCGGCACTGCTCTGGCAGAGCAAGTTACCGTACTGGGTATTAACGACATGCACGCCAACATAGACGGCATGCCTCAGCTGGCCACCTGCGTGAAGCAGGAGCGACTGAACGACCCCGGCCTGCTGCTGATGGCAGCCGGCGACAACCGTACCGGCAATCCCTATGTCGACAACGGCAACCGCCCCGGTATCCCGATGGTGACCCTCATGAACCACATCGGCTTTGACCTGTCCACCTTCGGCAACCACGAGTTTGACGCCGGCACGGCAGCCCTCCGTGACTACATCAATGCAGCAGAGTTCGACTTCGTATGCGCCAACATTTTCACGACGGACACCCAGGGCATCAACGTGAAGCCCTACAAGATATTCGAGCGCAACGGCGTACGCATCGGCGTGCTGGGGCTCGTGCAGGTCGGTGAGAATGGCATTCCGGATGCCCACCCGGACAAGTGCCAAGGGCTGCAATTCGCCTCGCCGTACGACACCGCTGCCTGTTACAAGCACCTGCGTGCTCACTGCGATGTGCTCATCATACTCACCCACTTGGGCTTTGAAGACGACATCAAACTGGCTCGTATGTTCCCGGAGGCAGATGCCATTATCGGCGGCCACAGCCACACCCGAGTCAATAATGGGCACATAGAAAACGGTGTTCTTATCACCCAATCAGAAAATAAGCTTAAATACCTGACCCGCCTCACCTTTGAGGTGGAGGACGGCAAGGTGGTCAAGAAGCAATCCGAATTGATACCCTTGAGCGACTTACCGGCAGATGAAGCCACCGCTGAGCTGGTAGAGAAGACCAAGAGCCTGCCCTTCTTCAAGCGCCAGCTGACCACGGTCAAGCGCGATATTACCCGCCGTGAGAGCTTGGGCTGCATGATGGCGGATGCCCTCTGCGTGCGCGCCATCACGGATATCGCCATCGTCAACCTCGGTGGCGTGCGCTTGGATGACTTCCCCGCCGGCCCGCTCACTGTGGCAGATGTATACCGCATGGATCCCTTCGGCAATGCCATCGTCCGCACCACGATGAGTGGCAAAGAGCTGATTGCCTTGCTGGAGAGCATTCCCGGCACCGACCACTACGGCGCACCCTGCGTAGCCGGCATGACATACAAGGCAGTCAAACCGGCTGCAGAGCTCAAGCCCATGCGCATTACAGAAGCCAAACTGGCAGACGGTACGCCCATCGACCCGAATGCCCTTTACACCGTGGCTTATAACTCTTACATCGCCTCCACCACATCCGCCCCGCCCGCCAATCCGGGTGTAGCCATCGACAGCGATGGTGCGGAATGCCTCATTCGCTTCCTTGAGAAGAAAAACGAGGTGGATTACGCAGACGTATCTCGCGTCGAGGTTCAAATCGAAAACTAAACGCCTGAGTATATGAAAAAATCCATTTTACTCTCTCTTGTCGGGCTGCTGAGCAGTGCATTTGCTGAGCAGGTCACCGTTCTGGGCATCAATGACATGCACGCGAACATCGATAGCGTACCCCGATTGACCACCTGTGTGCAGCAAGAACGAGCCAAAGCCCCGCAGCTGCTCCTGCTCTCCGCCGGAGATAACCGCACAGGCAGCCCGTATGTGGACTGTGGCGACCACCCCGGCGCCTCAATGATTATGCTCATGAACCACATCGGCTTTGACCTGTCAGCACTGGGTAATCATGAGTTCGATGGCGGTCCGGCAGCGTTGGCTCATTGCATCAACACGGCGAACTTCGAGTTTGTGAGCGCCAACGTGTTCCCCTCTGATTCGCATGGCATACAAATCAAACCATACAAGATTTTCGAGCGCGACGGCGTGCGCATCGGTGTGGTGGGTTTGCTGCAGGTAGATGCTAACGGTCGGCCGGATGCTCACCCGGACCAGTGCAAGGGTATCGGCTTCCTTAATCCGCTGGAAGTTGCCCCGTACTTCCGTTACCTGCGTAGCCAGTGTGATGTCCTCATTCTGCTGACGCACTTGGGATTCGAGACGGACATTGAGCTTGCACGCATATTCCCGGAGGCGGATGCCATCATCGGCGGGCACAGCCACACCCGCGTGGAAAACGGGCACGTAGAAAACGGCGTGTTGATAACCCAGACGCAGAACAAGCTCAAGTACATCACCCGCCTTACCTTCGAGGTTGAGGATGGAAAAGTGCTCAGCAAGAAAGCCGAACTGCTGCCGCTGGGTAATTACGAGGCAGATGCCGCCACCGCCGCCATGGTGGAGCAGATTAAGGCTCAGCCATTCTTTAAACGCGTACTTTCCACCGTGAAACGCGATATCAACAGCCGCGAGAGCCTCGGTTGCATGATGGCGGATGCCATTCGCAACTGCGTGGGCACGGATATTGCGGTTGTCAACATGGGCAACGTCCGCTTAGACTCCTTCCCTGCCGGCCCCATCACTGTGGCAGATGTGTACAGTCTTGACCCCTTCGGCAATGATACGATTCGCATGACTGTGACCGGTGAGGAGCTTCTCCGCGTGCTGGAAAACATCACCCAAAACGATGATCACGGCGCCCCCTGCGTATCCGGCATGAGCTACAAGGCAACATGGCTCAAGGGTGCGGACAGAATGCGCATCACCTCCGCCTGCTTGGCAGATGGTACTCCGATTCAGCCGGAAGCCCGATATACACTGGCCATCAACTCATACCTGTGCGCTACGACGGAAGCCATGCCCGCAGACCCGGGAGTCTCCGCCCATACGGATGGAGCAGCTTGCATGATTAAATACTTGGAGACGCAGCAGGAAATCGACTATGCGGGAGTTTCCCGAGTAGAGGCAACAAAGGAGTAATACCACGACAATGGCAAAGGAAAAGAAAGGGAAAAAAAAGGAGCTCAGCGGTGGGGAAACGTTGTGGCTGTTCATCAAAGAAGTTTCCGGAGCCTTGGGGCTGATTGCCTTCGGTTGCGTACTATACTACTATGCGGAAGACATCAGCGCGTGGTTCGGTAATATGGTACAAGAGGCTTTTAACTCCGTATTCGGTGAACCTCAACCCTGATTTCAGCCAAAGTTCGATGAAAACCCTGTTTTTACTATTCATGTTGCCCGTGGTAGGGGCATCGGCACACGCGGAACAAGCGGCGCTGCAGCAGACAGCGCACACGGTGCCGGATTCTCTGGACGGCAAACAAATGGTGCTGACTTTTTGCGTAGCGGAAGAGACAAAAGCGCAAAGAGGAGAGCTGCCGGGCATGTGGCAAGCATGTGCGCGCTCGCCCATGGCGCTGCAGTTCCCCGTGGGCTGCGGTAACAGCTACACTTACCAACGGCATGAGCAGACGCCCGATACACCGTGGCCCCCGGTCACAGTAACATACGAGCCGACGGAAAGCTGCATCCTCATCACCGGCAATGACATGTACGTGAAGCTTGCGCTCAGTTTCAGTTCCTCCTCACACGGCAAAGCCGATATAGAGTGGCGAGGGGAAGATGGCACTTGGTATGCCCGTGGCGCAGATTTTACCATAAGCGCCACATCATCCACCGCCGGGCTGCTTACCATGCCTCAGGCAGAGGCTTGTGACGGCGCAATACAAAGTGTCGATGACGGGCTGGCTGATTTGGTGCGCGAGCTGGAGCAGCGCAGCTACAAAACAGCTGTGGAGCGCCTGTACCAAAAACGATTGCTCACCGTTCTGCCGCAGATTATGGAGGGAGCCCCCGTCGACAACATCATTTCCAATGCTAACGGCACGACTGCCCTGCACAATGCCTGCGGGCTCAGTCACGTAGAGCTCGTGCAGTGGTTGGTGGACCACGGCGCAAATCTGAATGCAAAAACGGCTAAGGGAGCCACGGTGGATGACTGCGTAGGAGGTCCGAATGCCAAAGCCATACGCGCCATCCTCAACAAAGCACGCCGTACAAAATAACCACACGGACATCATTTCAACAAACACCATTAACAACATGCTCAAAAAATTCGTTTTCTCATGGATTCCTCTGCTGGCGCTGAGCTTCAGTGCCGTTGCGGATGCGCAGACAGCCCCCAAGCGCGACATCGGTTACGCGGAATATTACCTCAAAGAGTTCGAGGCGGAAGTCAAACGGGCCAACGGCAATGCCAACACCTTGTTCCGCAATAAGAATGAAGCGCTTTCACGCGTGCAGGCACTGGTTAAGGCCTACCCGAATGACCCCGCCGTGCAGGCGCTCTATGAGCGCACCCGCGCCGCGCTGATGATGAGCAAGGGCAACTACCAACAAATTACCCCGGCCATGGTGGCCTACCTCAACAATGAGAAACAACTGCGAGAGCGCTATGCCAAGCTCAGCATGGACAAGTGGCAAGAGCTACTGCAAGGGCGTGAGCTTATCACTAGGGCATTCCCCTCGGTAGAGCCTCTCAAGTGCGACGAAGCCACCAACCCCACAGGGAAAACCATTGTGCTGCCCGGCGTCAAATACCCCGATAACCAGTTCGTGGGCGCTTCCGGTGAGTATATCGTTGTCGGCAAGCCGTCTACCGGCTTCTATTTCGTGAACATCGGCGGCAGAGAATGGCTCGGACCGTATGAAGCCATCAAGCGTTTCCGCCGCGAGGTGGATGCATCCCTCGGTGAAAACCTTGAATTCACCGTTCTGGGCAAAATCACCGGCCCGGCCTTCGAAATACCCGGCAACCGCCGCACCAACATGGCTTGGGGGTGGGTCGTGGAGCCGGAAGCGCTCTATATCGATGGGCGCATTGTGGCAAGCTTTGATGCCAACCATGAACAGGGCGGCACCTTCGTGGAGGAGGACAAGGTAGCCGGTATCAAAAACAGCTGGTACACTGAAAAATCCGTTCCGCAAGACGCAACTCCCGAGCGAGTGATGGAAATCTTCCTCGCTGCCATCAAAGAAAAGAACTTTGAGCTGTACAAGCAGTGCATCAACCCCGAACGCTATGCAACGGAGACGGCGGAATCTCTCCTGCGCTATCACTGGGATTTACACCAGCAGCGACTGCACGGCGAATACGTGCACGCCGTGTTCAGTGATACCAAGATTGTTGTACACAAGGGGCACGATGATAAGAATGACCTGGAAAACTTCTTCTTGGATGACACCCAGCGCGACCGTCTCACCAAGATGCAGGGTGAAAAGGTGGAACATGCCACGGTGAAGAGTCAAGCCTTCGACGAAAACGGCAAACAGGTCGGCGAGAAAAACACCCACAAACTTATCCGCAAAGGTGGCGATAAAGGTCGCTGGTATGTGGATGACTACGAAATCCGCTTCTGATGCCATCTGATTTTTAACAATAAACATTTTAACGAAACATGAAGTTTAAGAACATTATTTTGTGCTGCGCCGGAACGGCGGCATTTCTTGCCCCGCAACTGCCGGCGGAGGAGGAAGGATTCGTCTTCACGGAAGAGGAAGTAGCAGCTTACGAGGAAGAAGCCCGCAAATTAGAATCCATGCTTCACAATGAGGCGGAGTTCAACCGCGCCTGCTCCCTTGAGTATAACCGCCTCATCATGAATATCGGTAACTGTTTCCGAGCCCTCAGAAAAGCTTCAGACCCGGCGGAATGCACAAGTGATCAATACCTTGCAGACATCCACAGGCAATATGCCGAGGTATTGGTCAGTCAATTCGGTGTGGACCCTGCCACCGGTACCATTAACAAAGGAGCCTTCACCCGTGCGAACCTGGCAAAGGCAAAGCCATACCTGTCACCTGCCACGTATGCGGCAATTGACGCGAATATGACCCGAGCCGAAATCATGTTGAGGTTCTACATGGGAGCTTTTGCCAAGGGGTGTGCGCTCTTTAATGAGGATTTTTATTTTGAAGTGCAAACAGTCGCTCGCTTCAAACTGTATCTTGAAACAAGTGAAGCCGGAAAGGTTGACGAAGAATACCTGACGGTCTGGAACTTTTTTGCCAACAAGCGAGCCTTTGATGATGCCGGTATTGAATCGTATATCAAGCATTCCTCCCATCCCCACGAAAACGCTATCCACTTCCTCGAAGTGTACGGAAAGAATTTAAGCACCGGCGAGCGCAATGAATGGTACGAGGAGGCTTGCTTTCTCATTCCGAATAACTATCCCTTGAAATATGTCAATATGCGGGAAGAGGGCTGCACCTACACCGGTGAGGCTTTTCACCTTCTTTTTTACGAAGGCATGTTGAGGTTGTGGCCGCAAGCTCGCATTGACGAAGCAAGGGAATACGGACAATCCATCGTGGATGCTTTCAACAGCTCTGCTTTCCTCCGTGAGTTCAATGCTTACAAGGAAGCTGCGCAAAATGGGCCAAAGGATATTTATACGCAGACATATAATCAACTCAACGATTATGTTGGCTCGCAGGCTTACCAATTTGCGGAGCTCCTGTGTGACTTGGAGGACTACCTGAAAAGCAACACGAAGTTCCTCGAAAACCGGGAAAAAGCAAAGGGGCAAACGGTGCTGGACAACGCCAAGGGCGCCTTGGCTGAACTGCGAAGCACCCTCAAGCGCCTTCTCATGACGGCCGTGGATGAGGTTCCCAAAAATCACCCCGCGGCAAATAATTATTAAACGAGGGGCTGAAGCACGCAAATTTCGGAGACAAATCAAATGAAGAAGCTCCTTTATACTGTCACGTTTGTAGTCTTATTGGGTACATGCCCGGAGGTGAACGCCACGCAGCAAAATATCGGGTTTGATGGCAGTAATCCCACTGCCACAAGCCATCTTCATGAGCAACTCTGCAAGACCACAACAGTAACAGCCTACATCAATGACAAGGAATATGCCCTTACTGAGGCTGAGACAGCACAGCTGCTGCAGCTGTTGCAAGGAGCTCAGGCAGCTGCTCCGCGTTGCGCTCCGGATGATTGCTTCTACCTGAATTTTACCGCGGCGGATGGCACTTGGCTCATGTCCTTGCCGGTGCAGAACACACCGGAGGGCATTACGCTGCTTTTCCTCAAGTTGCAAGGCAACAATGCAGCAGGGCCACTCCAAAACTGGTGGAGTGGTGTAACAAGTAGACTGGGTCTGTAAATAACCGTGAATCCCTTCCGTTGATGAAAACGCTCCCCTTAGCTCTGTTATTCGGGGTAGTCCCCTGCATTCAGGCGGCGATAGCGTCGCCAAGCTCAGCAGCTGGTTACACAATCTTTGTTGACCTATACCAAGCTCAGCAATGCAGCACGGAAATGTACCAAGAACCTACCGGCGCTTGGTTTGATATGCCGCGAACCCCACTGAGCCTGCAATTCCCGGTGTCAGGAGGAAACACCTACACGGCGGCACATCCTCACAACAGCGCAGACACCCGCTGGCCGGACATTCAGGTAAGTTATGCCCCGGATACAGCCAAGGGTAAGGCGTATGTAAAAGTGGAAAATCGGGACTTCTCCGCTTTGCTCATATTGAGTTTCACGGAGGAGCATGCAGGCACTGCCTATGTGTACCTGCATGAAGACGGGCAAACCCACCACATGCGCCATGTGAACTTCCGCATGCATCAAACTTCCTCCGTCGGTGAGCCCATCATCCTCCCCGAGATTGATGATTGCGATGGCGACCCTCAAATACTGGATGATGGGCTCTGCGCCATCATCTCAGAGCTCGAAAACACCTCAGCTAAATCCGCAACGGATAAGCTGTACCGTAAACGCCTACTGACGCTTCTGCCACTCATTCAGATGAGCGGAAATACCAATTTGACACTCCCGGAAACCAAAGGGAACACCGCCCTGCACTACGCTTGTGGTATGAGCCACCTGCCCTTGGTAGCTTGGCTCCTTGCCCATGGAGCGGATACGGAGGCGGTGACAAACAAAGGCGCAACGGTGGACGCATGCGTGAGCGGGAAAAATGCCCGAGCCATCAGGGACTTGCTGAGCCATGCCCGTACAGCCGGGCCACCTCCTCTCACCCCGGAACAAAAAGCAGCTGCAGCAGGCAAGCAATTGGAAGCAGCCTTCTCTTGCAAAGACTTGGACGCAGACCTGCCGGACGCTGCTGCAGCAGAGGAAGCCGAAACGCTGTTCCGCTATGTAAACACCACAAAAAAACATCCGTTCGGGGTAGATGAGTTCAGCCGCATGGGACGCATGCTTACTTGGGCACTTACGGCAAAACTCAGTGTACAAGAATTCAGTGACACAGTTGTCACGGAATTACGAGAAATGCGAGCCTACAAACAAACGTTGAAAGCCGCTAAAAAACAATAAGTATGAAGATACAACCCGTACTCAAATACCAACGATTCTTCCCGGCAGCCATGGCGATGCTCGGGGGCGTAGTGAGCGGATGCGATAAACAACAGCTCGGCGGCAGTGTCCCCAACCCGGCTGCGGAACAACAGTCGCAAAGCTCCGCCCCCCAACCGCAACCACAGGAGCAAGGGGCTGGAGAGGAATCTGCCGAGGAAGAAGAAGAGCCGCAACTTCTCAGTGGCGATGTTCCGGTGGAAAACTTGCCTAAAGAGTGACGCAGGTTCGCGCGTCACTCTTTAGATGGCTTATTTTTGCCATCACTTCTCCAGCTCGGCGCGGATGAAGGGGGCGGTGAGGCTGTTTTTGGCGCGTGAGACTTGCTTGACGGTGCCCTGAGCGACGATGGTACCGCCATCAGCCCCGGCACCGGGTCCCATGTCGATGATGTAATCCGCCTCGCAAATGAGCTCGGGGTTGTGCTCGATGACGACCACGGTGTTACCCATGTCCACCAAGCGGCGAAGCACGCCGACAAGCAGGCGGACATCCTGCGGGTGGAGGCCGATGGTAGGCTCCTCAATGAGGTAGAGGTCCTGCGGGAGCGCTTTGCCACGGCGAATGGCATTTTGCACGGCGCGGCGGCCCTTGATGAGCTCCGCCACCAGCTTGATGCGCTGAGCCTCACCTCCGGAGAGGGTATTGCTGGCTTGCCCGAGCGTGAGGTAGCCCAGCCCTGTCTCACACAGCAGCTGCAGCGGGTCTGCAAGGCGAGGCTGTGAAGCGAAGAACTCCGCAGCATCCTCCATATTCATATTCAACACATCCGCAATGGATTTACCCTTGTAGCGCACTTGCAAGGTGCGGGAATTGTAACGCGCGCCGCGGCAGGTTTCGCAGGGTACGGAGCAAGGCGGCAGGAAA
>CAJGCY010000078.1 GCA_904501955.1 uncultured Akkermansia sp.
TTAAGCCACGCATTCTGTCACCACAGGTTCCCTGGGTTCCATTTAAATTTCTTACCCTAACAGGGGTTCCGCGGCTTCGCCGCTCCACCCCTGCCTAACGTCCGTCGCCCCGCGTTGCGGGGCTTTGAATTCCGCTCGCCTGCGGCTCGCCAACTAATCGCCAAATTCCGATTTATCGAGTCTGCCTTTACACATTAGAAGCCCCATTTTTTACTTGAAGCCCCGCGTATTTTATGGCAGAATTTTCGCATGAAGAAGATTCTCGAAAATTGTCGTTTGTACGGTATTGTAGACATGGGGTACACTGAGCCGGAGCAAGTGGAAGCACGCACTCATGCGCTGATTGACGGCGGGGTGAGAATCATCCAACTGCGGGCAAAGGGAAAAGAACTTTCGCAAGTGAAAGCGTGGGCTGTGGCGATGCAGGCCATCTGCCGCGACCGCGGAGCGATTTTCGTGCTGAATGACTACCCGAACATGGCGGCGGAAATCGGGGCGGACGCCGTGCACGTAGGGCAAGACGGCGGCAGCCTGGCGGATGTGCGCAGGATAGTCGGCGACGGGGTGCTGGTAGGGCGCTCCACCCATAGCTTAGAACAAGCGAAACAGGCAAAAGCCGAAGGGGCGGACTACATAGGCTTCGGGCCGCTGTTCCCTACCGGCACCAAACCGGGACGGGCCTCCATCGGCTTAGCTGATATCGCCGCTGCGCAGGAGGCTGCGGGAGAGATGCCCCTGTTCTGCATCGGCGGCATTAACGGCACGACCTTGCCGGAAGTGTTGAAAGCCGGGGCGAAGCGCGTGGTCATTGTATCATGGCTGCTGCAGCAGGCGGACATCGCGCAAACGGCCCAAGGCGTCATCCGCGAGCTGAGATAAGGGCAGCGGCTTTTTGCCATAGGCTCTGTTTAAGATAACGGTTGATACCGCTATTTGCACAGCACGATAAACCGAGTATAGATGGGAGCAGTGGCATTGATTCGCTCGCTCCGGTAGATTTATTTTTGCACATCTTATCCTCCCCCTCGTGCAGCAAAGCAAAAGGCTCAACCCTGAGTAAGGATTGAGCCTTTTTGCCTCCGGCGGTTGGGATCGAACCAACGACCTAGTGATTAACAGTCACCCGCTCTCCCGCTGAGCTACGCCGGATTTGATTTTTGTTTCGCTCCCCGTTGTCGGGGTGCGAGGAGAGTTTACTACATTTCGAAACGCATTGCAAGCTTTTTTTGCAAAAAAAGCGAAAAAATTTGATTTTTTATTGAAAAACGGTCCGAATTCAGGTAAAAAAGAGGCATGAATACGGGAAACTACGTTCGAGGCACGCTACAATTCACACTTTTCAACATACCGGTGGCGATACACCCCTTCAGTTGGCTGATTCTGGCGCTGCTGGGGTTGTCATTCGGCAACGGAGGCGAGGGCAGCCTGCAATCCACCCTCATCTTTATTGTGGTGGGCATGCTGACCATACTGGCGCACGAGTTCGGGCATGCCTTGGTGGGTCGCGCGTACACGCGCGTAACGCCCTATATAGAGATAGGGGGCATGGGCGGAGTCACGCACCACCCCGTAGGCATGCCGAACCGCAAGAGCCAGTTCATGATGGTACTCGCGGGGCCGATGGCATCTTTTGTGCTGGGGTTGGTGTTCGCCCTGCTGATGGGCATACTCGTGGGCAACCTGAGATCGGGGTTCTATTGTTACCTGTGTGAGCCTTTGGACTTCATCTTCACCATCCGTATGCCGGAGGATGTCGGCGAATCCATCGTGCAAGCCATACAAAACGGGAAGTTGACCCTTGCAGGGCTGCGATTTTTCCTCATCAGCTTCGTGATATGCTTTTGGTGGACGGTGTTCAACCTGCTGCCGATTTTCCCGATGGACGGCGGCCAGCTGTTGCTCACCGCCAGCAAGCAACCGCGTTTTACGGCAATAGTCGGTCTGGTGCTCAGCTCCTTGCTGGCGCTATACTTCGTCTCCGGCGGCAGCATCTTCATGACGCTGCTGATGGGGTATTTTGCCTGGATAAACTGGAAGATTCTCACTTATAAAGAACGCTGACGCGCACGCACGCGCATGACAGCAGTATGGATGAGGGCTCAACTAATCGGAATTTGCAGGGGGGAATGCGAGCGATAGCGAGCCTAAATTAGAACCCGCGTCAGCGGGTGATCTAACTTAGCCTAGGGCGTAAGCCCTAGGTAACAAGCAAAATAGAAATGGAGCCCGAGCTGCCTGAGCGCCAGCGAAGGCGACGAGGGCGGCATATAGTGCGAGGACCGTAGCGAAGCGGAGCTCCGAGCCGGGGTGGCGCGTGTTTTGTTTGTGCGTTAATATCCCATTGATATTGCGATGTCATAAGACGAATTGAGTCATGCGGAATTTCTTCGCACTTACGTGCTCCGTGCTGGTTATGCCACCCGCATACCGTTTCGGCAAGCCTCAACGGTACGCGGGTTCGGATTTGTTTTTTTACCCATTTCCTAGGGCTTACGCCCTAGGCTAAGTTAGGTCACCCGCTGACGCGGGTTCTGACTTCCGCTCGCTTACGCTCGCAATTTCCCCTTCAACTTCCGATTTATCGAGCCGTTTGTAATCAACCAAAAATTTAAACAGAGCGTCTTTTTTTTACGCTACCCGGGGGTTGAGGCTTCGAGTCAGCGCCTTCGCCGCTCCAGCGCCGCGCTATTTTTGGAGTTTTCCCAACGTTTTTACTCTAGATCCGGGGACGAAAAAGCCCCGCAAATTGCGGGGCTTAACTAACGGAGCGGGGGGGATTCGAACCCCCGGTACGGGTTTATGCCCGTACGACCATTTAGCAAACGGTTGCTTTCAGCCTCTCAGCCACCGCTCCATCAGGTGTGTGAGGCGGAGTATACAGCAAATTCCCCCTCTCGTCAACCAGAAAATGATTAAAATGTCAAAAAAAGTGATTTTTTCATCATTTTCCGTTCAAAAAAGTCGGATTTAGGCACCGGAAGATGAGTAAGAGCGCAGTTAGAGCTTGACAGGGCAAAGCAAATACACTATAGTACGACCACCATGAAGAAGAGACTGCGCAAAAAATACCGTGTAGGCGAGTTCCGCGAGCTTTGCTTTGAGTTCACCTTTGATTATAAGGGTGACATCGAGTCCACTGAGTGCGAGCAGTTCCTGCACTCTTTCGTCAACGATTGCATCGAGGCCAATGGCCTGAATTGCGAGGGTAACATGACTGACGAAGGATGCAACATCACCGCCCGTGCAGAGGACGCAACGCAAACGAGCGATGCCCAGCGCTTGGCCGTTAAGGCTTGGCTTGAGGCACGTGAGGATGTGGAACTCAAGTCCTTCGGCGAGCTGGTAGACGCTTGGTACAACTTCTGATGAAGTTCTGCGCCGGCAGGCGTCATTGCCATTAGCCCCTTAACAAGCGCGGCTTCGGCCGCGCTCAACTCCAACCTTATACAAAAAAAATCAGAGCACAAGAATGAACGACAAGCAGACAGCAAATCAGCCCCAATTCGCAAAAGGACTCAAGGGAATTATTGCCAACGAAACCGGGCTGAGTGACGTACGCGGTGACGAGGGGCGCCTTCTGTACTGCGGATATGAGATTGAAGATTTGGTGGATCTTTGCAGTTTCACGGAAATCATCTATCTCTTGCTTAACAAACGCTTACCCAACCGCGACGAACTTGCCGGGTTGGAGCAGCGCCTGCGCAACGACCGTGAGCTGCCGCAACCCATTCTTGATTTCTTTAAGACGGCCACCAAGACCGCTCGCCCCATGAGTGCCCTGCGTACGGCGGTATCCATGCTCGGCATGTATGACGACCGCACAAAGGATCCGACTCAGATGAAAGAGATTGGGCTCTCCCTCATTGCCAAGATTCCCGTAATGGCGGCATACTATTACCGCATCTGTCAGGGGCTTGAGCTGCCGCCCATCCGCACGGATTTGGATGAGGCTGCGCACTTCCTCTGGTTGCTGAAGGGCACGGAGCCTGACCCGCAAGAGGCTCACATTCTTGACGTGGCGTATATTCTGCATGCAGACCACGGCATGAATGCCTCCACCTTCTCCTCACGCGTGACAGCCTCCACCCTGTCCGACATGTACTCCTGCATCACTGCCGCCATCGGCACGCTGAAAGGCCCGCTGCACGGTGGCGCGAACGAGGCGGTGATTGAGATGCTCAAGGAAATCGGCAGCGAGGAAAACGTGGAAGAGTACATCAACAACAAACTCGCCAACCGCGAGAAGATTTTCGGCATGGGCCACCGCGTGTACAAAACGCTTGACCCCCGAGCCCCGCAGCTGCGCCGTATCGCCATCCGCCTGACGCAAAAAATCGGCGAGCCCAAGTGGATTCGCATGAGCGATAAGATTGCCCGCATGGTGCGTTCCCGCAAGGGGCTTAACGCCAACGTGGACTTCTACTCCGCCTCGGTTTACTACAGCTTAGGCATTCCCACCCGCATGTTCACCACGCTGTTCGCCATCGCCCGCTCCGCCGGCTGGGTGGCACAAATTCTCGAGCAGCTGGAGGACAACACCCTCTTCCGCCCCCTGTCTCAATACACCGGACCGGAAGAACCGCTCCTCGTGCCCATTCTGGACATGAGATAAACTATTTTCTGTCTACCAATTTTCAAAAAGCCCTCGCAAATTATCTTTGCGAGGGCTTTTTGGTTTCACAACAAATCTTCACTGAATCTTTCCGGAATGGCGTTTCATACACCATGATTCTACTTTCAACATTACAAGAGAGGCAGCTATAGATAAAACGCTTGCTGTTATAGCGCTTACCCAATATGGAAGTTGACCGAAGCAAAAACCTATTCCATGAACAGAAATAGCCAGCAGGGGGACGTGAATCAAAAACACTGGATATGTTAATCCAGATAAAATTTCGACCAACTTCCTCCAAATTTGCGAGACCTCAACAACACTGACATATAAGCATGGTATTAACACAGCAAAAAACGCAGACGTCAACAAATCAAATGAAAATGAATAATTCCAATAATTAAGTGTGCTTCCTTGCTTCACAACAGCCAAAACTCCGCCAAGCGCAATAAAAACAGCCAATAGACAATAAGTTATACTCTTAAATACCGTCCTACATGTAACATTCCACTTGTACATTCTGTCACACATTCCAGCGACCAAAACACCTAAAACAAACTGCCAACACCTTGCAACCGGAGAAAAATACAAACCCTCTCCAAAAGGAGAATTATCAGGAACCTTAGAAAAAAGGCTACAAGTAATAAGAATAGAAGCCAAAGCGACAAAGGAAACTCCCCATTTCGTTCTACTCAAACAATACAAAACTGGCACTAACAACAGCATAACAAACTCCACCCCCATATACCATAAAGGAGTATTGTAGTACATTAACCATTTCACTAAAGAGAAATTCCCCCATTCAGAAATTTTCCATGGTGGGACAATTTCGTTAAGATATAGTTTCCATACCACCCCCAACAATAATGCAGCAAAAAACATCGGCAATAATCTTTTCGCCTTATTACTGTAAAATCGAGGCACATCAAACACTGGTCTTGAGCGGAACATTATACCAACCAAAAAACCGCTCATCACCAAAAAACCATTCACCATAAAAGGGCCACTAGAAGGGCGATCAGGTGTATAATGATAAACCACTACCCCTATACACAAGATAATCCTGAATAGGTCTAGAAGGAACGCTCTTTGTTTAGTCATAATATCTTTTCTTTTTTACTTATTAGCAGCACGACAATTAACAAGCTTCCCCTCCGCCCACATGAGGAGGGAGGAGAGCAAGACGGTAACAACGGCAGCGCTCACGCGGTACACCCATTTTTCCGGGTAACCGTAAAGCTCAATGGCATCGCAGGTGAACTTGTACACGGGAACGTGAATCAGGAAAACAGGGTACGTGAGCAATGCCAAATAGCTGACGGAAGCCGCGGTTCGCTCCCCCACTCGGCAGGTAAAGGCGAACAGGCAGGGAATCAGCAATGCGTAAAAACAGCTGGTCAGCAAATCAAAAGTGAACGTATAGTTCCAATACTCCAGCTCCTTCACCTGCTCTACAAACATCAGCACAACACCGACCGCCACAAAAAGCGAGAACAGCAGTAATACCGCCACACGGAAAAACACGGAACGCTGCGCCTGATGCTGAGCTAAGGATGCATACAGCCCGGAAGCAGCAATTCCCAACACAAATTGCCAACAACGAGCCAAGGGTGAATAATACAAGCCCTTACCGAAAGGTGCAGCATACGGAATCTGCGCAAAAAGGCATGCTGTCACCAACATGAAGAACAGCGCAGCGCAGGGAATCCCCCACCGTGAGCGGTGCAGGAAAAAGAAGAAGGGTACGGCCAGCAAGAGCATGCACTCCACCACCATGTACCACAACGGCGTGTTGAAATGTGAGAGAAAATCCGCAGCACGAAAACACCCCCACGCTCCCTCCGACCACTCCGGCAGCAGAGAATCATCATACACATGGTACGCAATACCCAAGACCAACGCCACCAAAAACAGCGGCAACAAGCGGCGTACCTTGCCGGCATAAAAGGCAGCGACATCCAGCGTTTCACGTTTACGGAACATCATGCCGACCAAAAAGCCACTCATCACCAAAAAGCCGTTCACCATGAAAGGACCGCTCGAGGGGCGGGGCCACACAAAATGATACACCACCACCCCAATGCACAGAATAATTCGGAAAACATCCAATAACAGCGCGCGCTCCTTCATCATAAACTTAACGTGTGGGCTCAGTATAACGCACCGGAATGAAGATGTACAGAGCAATATTGCAAAAAAACATTGTTTTTAACCTTAGCGAATGCCTTATTTTCAACGAAAACAACATTTTTTAGGGCAGAAATTCAAAAAATGCTAGCGTTCACTCTAACTCTGTGCTAAAATACCCGTGTTCCCAGTAGGGAAGAGACGTAACACAGTAAACACAATCAAACGTTATGAACGATCTCACGAAACCTTTCAAGCGCCTGCCGGTGGCACTGATCGGCACCGGCTCCTATGTGCCTGAGACCCGCCTCACGAACTCCGATTTGGAAAAGATGGTGGACACCTCCAACGAGTGGATTATTGAACGTACCGGTATTGAAGAGCGCCGCATTGCAGCCCCCGGCGAAAAGACCAGCGACATGGCCACACAAGCCGCACGCCGCGCCATGGAGGCAGCCGGTGTGACAGCGGAGGAGATTGACCTCATCATCGTAGGCACCGTAACGCCGGACACCTTCACCCCCTCCACCGCTTGCTATGTGCAGGCCAACCTCGGCGCCGTGAATGCCGCAGCGTTCGACATTTCCGCCGCATGCTCCGGTTTCCTGTTCGCGCTGAAGACGGCCGTGCAGTACATCGGCTGCGGTCAGGCCAAGACAGCCCTTATCATTGCGTCCGAGAAGCTCAGCCACATCGTGAACTGGGAGGATCGCTCCACCTGCGTTCTCTTCGGTGACGGCGCCGGTGCAGCCGTATTGCGCACGGGTACGGGCATTGAGGGCGACAGCGCCATCCTCGCCTCCGACATCGGCTCTGACGGCACGCTGACAGACCTACTGATGGTACCGGGCGGTGGTTCCGCCATTCCCACCACGGAGGAGAACATCCACGAGAAGCTTTACACGCTGGCCATGCGCGGCAATGAGGTATTCCGCCACGCCGTTGCACACATGAAGGACTCCGCCCTGTCCCTCATCGAGCGCACAGGCATCAAGCCCGAGGATGTGGACGTAGTGATTCCGCACCAGGCGAACCTGCGCATCATCAACGCAGTTGCACAGCGCCTCGGCATTCCGGTGGAGCGCGTATTCATCAACCTGCAGAAGTACGGCAACACCTCCGGCGCAGCCTGCGCCATTGCCTTAGATGAAGCCGTGCGCTCCGGCAAGGCCAAGAAGGGTGACATCGTGCTGATGGTGACCTTCGGTGCAGGTCTTACTTGGAGTAGCGCCGCCATCCGCCTGTAAGCACAGGCACACAAGCCCCCTTATACAGCCGGCACAGTATGCTCCTCAGCTACTGGCCGGCTGTCAACATTATAACACCAAACCATCCTTTGCAACCTGCCCTCACAGGCTACGTCAGCAAAAGCTCCGCCTTCAAGGCTGAGCTGGAGCGCTTGCACACTGCCGATACGAGGGAAGAGCCGGTGGTATTCCCCCGCACCTGTGCAGCAGCTCTCTCCTTCATTGTAGCGCTGGTGGCGCAGCAAAGCAAGCAAGCGCGCAGGATTTGGGCCGTGGCAGATGCCCTGCCCATGCAGGAGCGCGTGGCTGCGGAGTTACCGCTGTGGGGAGCGCCGGGCCTCTTTGTACCGGAGCGTGAAATCCACGTCAACAACGGATTGAGCGACCCCGACCTTGCAGCCGAGCGTTTGGAGGCATTGCGCGCCATCTCAGCGAAGCCGAAAGAGAACCAAGTCATCGTCGTAACGGCTGCCGCATTGCAGCAACAAGCCCCTGTTTTCACACAGGAAAATGAAGATACGCTTATTCTGAAGGTCGGGGATGAGCGCCCGCCGCAAGAACTGGCAGCCATTTTAAGCGAGCACGGATTTGAGCGCGTGGACCAAGTAACGGCTCGCAGCCAGTGGAGCTTGCGCGGTGGCATTGTGGATGTATACCCCTTGCAATCCGCTTGGCCTCTGCGCATAGAGTTTTTCGGGGATGACATTGAAAGCATACGCGCCTTCGATGTAGATAGTCAACTCTCTTTCCGTCAACTGACAGAGGCAGAGCTCGTGCTGGAGGAGCCCAAGGCGGATACCCTGCTGCGCGACCTCATTGCGGAGGATGATTGGGTTATCAGCTTACCGGGCTGTGGTGAGCCGGGAAACGTGCTCGTGTTCGACACGCCGCCGGAAGTGGTGGATGTAGACCCGGATTTGGAAAAACTGCACGACAAAGACCCGCTTGCCATCTTCGGCACACCGCTGGGCAGTTTCGACACCGGTGATTTCGTGATGCAGGAAGCCCGCCGAGCCATGGCTCGCCTGAGCTTGCTGCAGTGGAAAGAGCAAAAATGGCGCGTGGTCATGTACTTCCCGCATGAGGGCGAGAAAAAGCGTTTCGAGGAAATATGCGGTGAAGATGAGGCTTGGCGAGCCGTGCAGAGCCGAGACGGCGACCTGCCCTTCGGTTTTACCATACCCGGCGCAAAGCTGGCTGTGCTTTCCGCGGCGGAAATCTTCGGGCGATACTCCTCGCCCCGCGCCCGCAAGAGAGATGACCGCGAAGACCGCCTGCGCCGAGAGCGAGCGCAAGCCCCCCTGCGCGAGATAGCACCCGGCGACCTCGTCATTCACTCCGCACACGGGTTAGGCAAGTTTGTCGGCATTGTGCAAGATGAAAAGACCGGCGAACAAGAGCTGCACATTCAATACGCAGGCGGCGTGTTACTGCGCATCCCCCTGCAGCAAAGCCACTTGGTTTCCAAATACGTGGGGCTCGGCGCCAAAACACCGGAGCTTTCAAAACTGGGGGACGCTCGATGGAAACGCGCCTGCCAAGCAGCGGAGCGCGCCATTCAAGACTACGCCGCCCAGCTGTTGGAGGTGCAGGCAGAGCGCGAGAGCAACACCGGCTATGCCCACCCGGCGGACTCCTCATGGATGTGGCAATTCGAGTCCTCCTTCCCCTACAGAGAAACGCCGGACCAGCTGCGCGCCATCAACCAATGCAAGGCAGACATGGAAGCCCCCCGCCCCATGGACCGCCTCATTTGCGGCGATGTGGGCTTCGGCAAGACGGAGGTAGCCATCCGCGCGGCGTTCAAATGTGTCACCGGAGGCAAGCAGGCAGCCATTCTTGCCCCCACCACCGTGCTGGCAGACCAGCACTACCGCACCTTCCGCAGCCGCATGAGCGAGTACCCCATCCGCATCGAGCTGCTCAGCCGCTTCACCCCGGCAAAAAAGGCAGCGGAAATCGTGGAGGGCATGCGCAATGGCGATGTTGACATCGTAGTCGGCACACACCGCCTCATTTCTAAAAACGTCATGTTTAAGGACTTGGGGCTCGCCGTCATTGACGAAGAGCAGCGCTTCGGCGTGCGCCATAAAGAGCAATTCAAGCGCATGTTCCGCATGGTGGATATGCTTACACTCTCCGCCACGCCCATACCACGCACCCTGTATGTGGCGCTGATGGGTGCGCGCGACATGAGCACCATCGACACCGCGCCGCTCAACCGCTTGCCGGTACAAACCGCCGTTTGCCCGTATAATGAAGAGCTCATCGCCCGCGCTATGGAGCGAGAGCTCGCTCGCAACGGCCAAGTATTCTTCTTGCATAACCGCGTGTCCACCATCCATAAAATGGCGGAAACGCTGCAACGGCTCGTCCCCAAAGCTCGCATCGTGGTGGGGCATGGGCAAATGGACAAGAGCGATTTGGAATGCGTGATGCGCGACTTCATTGCCGGCAAGGCGGATGTGCTGCTCTCCACCACCATTATAGAAAGCGGCATTGACATTCCTAACGCAAACACCATCATCATTGACCGCGCAGATCGTTTCGGTTTGGCGGACCTCTACCAGCTGCGTGGCCGAGTTGGCCGAGGTGGGCACCGCGCCTATGCCTACCTACTGCTGCCGGAGGGAGCGCTCTGCACCGGTGATGCTCGTAAGCGCGTGGCTGCCATCAAGCAATACACAGAGCTGGGCAGTGGCTTCAAAATCGCCATGCGAGATTTGGAGATTCGAGGAGCGGGCAACCTGCTGGGCACCCAGCAAAGCGGGCACATTGCAGCCATCGGTTTCGAGCTATACTGCCAGCTGCTGCGCCAGTCCATCGAGCGATTGCAGGGCAAAGCTCCGGCCATTCGGGCGGATGCGCAGCTCAAGGCGGACTTCCTTTGCGTCAGCGAGGCGGTCATGTCCACCCGAGCCGATGCGGATAAACTCATCGGTGCCTATATTCCCTCCACTTGGGTGGAAAGCACGCAAAACCGCATGGCGTGCTACACGCGCCTGGCAAAAGCTCTGACCACGGACGACACGGATGACTTGGAGCGCGAGTGGATTGACCGCTACGGCAAACTCCCGGCGCAAGCACGCAACCTGCTCATCTGCCACAAAATCAAAATACTTGCCTCACGGCGCAACATCAGCCAAGTGGAAATCTCCGGGCAGAAGCTCATGCTCACCCGTAATAACGATTACATTCTGCTCAACAAGCGATTCCCCCGCCTGCAAAAAATCAAACCCACGGATAAATTGTACGAGACGCTGAAGTTCCTCCGCGAGATGTGATTGATTCACCTTCCCCCCCCCCACGCTAAGTTTTTCATTGATTTCAAACGCCCCGATAAATCGGAAGTTGAAGAGGCGTTTGTAGGATAATCTGCGAGCGCAAGCGAGCCGAATTCAGAGCCCCGGAGGGGCGCCATACAATAGCCCGGCGGTGGAGCCCCGCAAGGGGCGGAACCCCGGGAAATGGCCACAAA
>CAJGCY010000079.1 GCA_904501955.1 uncultured Akkermansia sp.
GCCCGCATCAAAGACGGCTGCGATGTGAACCAAAAGGACGAAAACGGCAACACGGCGCTGCACTTGGCCGCTGAACAGGGCTGCGCCCGCTGCGTGGAGCTGCTGCTGGCGGGTGGTGCGGATGCCATGGTGCAGGATGCCGCCGGGAGAACGGCGCTGCAACTGGCGGACAGCACGGCGGTGAAGACGCTGCTGGAGAAGGCGATGGCCACCCGTAAGGCGGAGATTGCGCTGTGCGCCAAGGTGGCAGCCGGTGATATGGCAGCACTTGCCGCGGCGATTAAGAGTGGGGAGTTCAACCCGAACATGCTGGACAGTGACAATGCTCGCTCCCTGCTGATGCTTGTGTGCGAGTACGGTGATGCCGCGAGCGTAACCGCCCTCATCAAGGCCGGGGCTGATGCGAACTTTGTGGCGCCGGATTCACGCTCCGTGCTGCACAAGGCAGTGAACCGCAATGACGGCTCCATCATCCGCGCCCTGTTGGAGGGCGGAGCCGACCCCATGGCTCAGGCGGGGAACAAAGCCACCGCGCTGCATGATGCGGTGTGGTCCTCGAAGGAGGAGTGCATCAAGGCGCTGTTGCCTGCGTACAAGAGCATTAACTACAGCCCGCAGGGTGGATTCAACGGCACGCCCATCAACCTGGCCATTGACCGCAACTTTGCGCACATTGTGCAGTTGTTCATTGATGCAGGTATTGATCTGGACAACAATGACAACGGAGATTTGCCGCTGGTGCATGCCGCCGTGGCCGGTAAAGCTGCCTGCATAGAGGTGCTCCTCAAGGCCGGAGCTGATAAGAACAAGAAAGATAAGAACGGCAAGACCGCTAAAGAAGCCGCAGCGGAGTCCGTTCGTCACCTCCTTTAATACCTATTGCCTCAGATTATGAAGAAGATTCTTACCGCACTTACCGTATTAACGGGCACGCTGGGTGTGCTGCCGCAGGCCGGCGCGCAAACGACGGAGGCTGCCACCTCACCGCTGGCGCTGCACCCCATGCCTAAGTACACGGATTTCTCGCAGCTTAACAGTGACCCGAGCAAGCGCGAGGCAAACTACCGTGAGCGTGAGTTCCGCGCCTACATTCCCGTGGGGGAGATGGCACGCAAGCTCAAAATCGGCAGCTACTCCTCCTTTGAGAACCCCACCGGCATTGCCTTTAACAAGGGGGAGCGCTTCACGATTCGCTTGGAGGGGGCACCCCGCACCAAGGTGGATTTCATTGTGCGCGACTTCCGCCACCCCGGCGCGGAGACCAAGTACAGCCTGAACGTGGGGGATAACACCTTCACGGCAGAGCACTTCGGCCATGGTTATGTGAACTACCGCGACAGTGACCCCGCCACTGCTCCCGCCATCAAGGTGAAGATTACGGGTGGGCGCATTAACGGTGTGTTCACGCAGCATGATGACGCCAAGGTATGGAAGGCCATGCTGGCGAATGCGGAGAGTGAGTTCCTGGACATCATGGGTGAGCGCTGCCAGTGGGTGCTGGACCTGCAGGCGCTGCGCGCGCGCTGCCCGGAGAAGGGACCGGAGCTCGTGGCGATGTATGACCGCCAGCAGATGATTGAGCAGCAGCTGCTCGGTTGGGAGTGGGAGGGCATTCACCCCGGCAACCACATCATGGGCCGCACCATGTGGGACACCTCTAAGTACATGCATGCGGACGGCTTGGGCGGCGCTTATGTGATTACCGCCACCCCCGGCTTGGTGGATGTGGATGAGGCTCGCAAGGGCGGTGCCTGGGGCACTGCTCATGAGTTCGGCCATGTGCACCAGACCCGCCCGGGTATGATGTGGGCAGGCACGCAGGAGACCACGGTGAACCTCTTCTCCATGTGTGTGAATTATGATTTCAACCCGCAGGAGGTGCGCTTGGAGCATGAGGGCGGCAGTACGATGGAGGGCATGCCCGTGCGTGGCGCCCGCTTCGACTGGTACGTCAACAGTGCTTTGGTGAACCGCGAGTTGTGGCAGTTCCAGCGTGGGCCGGATGACGGTGCCCGCCAACCCGGTGAGCGCTGCGGTGACTGCTTTGTCATCCTTTGCCCCATGTGGCAGATGTACCTGTACAACACCGTGGCACGCGGTAATGAGCTGTTCTACCCGCGCATCTTCAAGTCCGTGCGCGACACGGATGACAGCAAGTGGAGTGTGGGGCGCATTCGCATGGCGTACCTGGACCGCTGCTGTGATGCAGCGCAGCTTGACTTCTCTGACTTCTTCCTGCAGACCGGCATGCTTGCCGTCATGAACCGCTATGTGAATGACTACTCCTCCCGCTGGGTGACCATCACGGAGGATATGTGCAGGCACGCACTGGAGCATGCAGCGCGCTATCCCAAGCCGGATTCTCCCGTCATCTTCTACATCACGGTGAACAGTGTGGAGATTTACAAGCACAAGCTTGCCGTAGTGCCCAGCCCGGATTTCAAGCCGGAGCTGAAGACGGAGCCCGTGCCGTACTTCACCGTGCCGGCGGAGCAGTGGAAGAATGCCGTTGCCTTTGAGGTGTATGACGCCCAAGGGCAGCTGATTCGTATTTGCCTGCGCGGCCTGAACCATAAGGACAACGCCAGCACGGACGTCATCTTGCCGAAAGGTGCCACGACGGTTATGGCGGTCTCTTGGGATGGCAAGCGCTACACCATGTACAGCACCAAGGGGGAGGCCATTGACTCCACCCCGGATGCTTGCACGGGCCCCGGATTCGTTACGGAGCAGTAAGCACCGGCTGTACCGCACTTATTGAATGAAGCCCCCTCCGCTCGTGTGTGGCGGAGGGGGCTTCTGCGCACAGAAAATGCCTGAGTGGGGGGGGGCTTACTGCTCCACCTGCATGCAGTTGAGGATGACGGAGATGATGGTCTCCATCTCATCCGGGCGGGACTCCGCAATCAGGATAACGAGAGCCACCAGCGTGGCATCCGTCATGCGCTTTTCGCCATTGATGAAAAGCGCTTTGTTGCAATCCAGAAAATAGAGGAAAATGGCGGCGGCTATGCGTTTGTTGCCATCGGAAAAGCCGTGATTTTTGACGATGAAGTACAGGAGGCGCGCCGCTTTTTCCTCCAGCGTGGGGTAGAGCTCCACCCCGCCGAAGCTTTGGTATATGTTGCCGAGGGAGCCGCGGAAGGAGTCATCCTTTTCATGGCCGAACAGCGCGGATTCCGCGGAAAAACGCATGCTTTCAATCACGTGGCGGCATTCCTCGTACTGCAGTACGTAGGTGCTTTGGGTGCCTTCCGGGCGCGTGAGGCATTGGTGGTCATAGTCATCCAGCAAGCTCAGGCCTGTGCTGTAGTGCTCTATCACGTCCAAGACCTGGCGGGCATCCAAGCGGTGTACGGAGCGGCGTACCAGCTTGATGACCTGCCCCAGCTGCCTCATGCGGTTCTCATGGACAATGTAGCCACGCATCAAATACTCACGCAGGCGCTGTGTTGCCCACATGCGGAATTGCGTGCCCCGCTTGGTGTTCACGCGATACCCCACGGAGAGTATCATGTCCAGATTGTAGTATTTGACGGAACGGCGGACGGTGCGAGCGCCTTCTTTTCGAACTATTAAAAAATCTTTAATAGTTCCTTCTTCTTGAAGCTCAGCTTCTTGAATGATATTTTTTACGTGGACGTTGATGTTCGGGACAGTCGTCTGGAAGACTTCTGCCATCATCTGTTGGGTCATCCACAGTGTCTCTTCTTGCATGCGCACATCCAGCTGCACCTGTCCATCGGGAGAGGTGTAGAGCAGGATTTCACCATTATCAGGCGGGGGCGTGTTCATAACACCGGTAATATAACGGTTTGGAGCGTGTTTGTAAAGTAAAAATTAACGAACGTTATACAAAAAGAAGAATGGCAGCCGTTTGGTTCGTGTGGCTACTGTTGGGCAAAGGTGGCGGTGCGCTGTTGCCACTCTGCGAAGCGTAGGGCATGCCCGCGGTAGACAAAATCACCATTCGCCGACACTACCACAATGTGCGGCACGCTGCATACATCCGTCAGGCAGCCGGGCATTTTCGCCGGCTCGGCAGAATTATTCATGACGGCGGCGAAGGGGGCTTGGCATTTGCTGAGGTAGGCCAGCGCTTCCTCCGGGGTGTCATCGAAGGAGACGACGATGACCTCCATGTACCGATTCGTCATCATGCGGCTGTATTCGGCAATGATTTTCGGCATGACCGCGCGGCAGGGGGAACACCAAGAGGCGGTGTAGAAAAACATGTAGTACTGCGCGTGCGGATTCGGTTTATGCTCTGTTATGAAGTTCGTTTGCTCAAGGGCGGTTGCCATCTTGGCCGGGGGCACAGGCGGTGGCTGCATGACCGGTTCTGCCGCCATGCTGCATGCGCATGCACTCATAAATAACAGTGATATAAATCGAATAAACTTCATATCCCTACACTCTAACACGGGCGCAAGCGCAAGTCAATCTAAAAACGCCTTGATGTTCCCTGCAATTTTTATCAAAATAATCGCGGATTTGTATTTGTGTCGAGCGCCAACTTCCGATTTATCGAGCCGTTCGAAATGAACTTAAAATCGAAAAATAATCGCGGATTTGTATTTGTGGCGCATTAACATGGGTAAAAGATGATGAATACGATGCTCAAATCACTCATGTGTGTTGTGTTTGCCTTGTTGGCATCATGCACCTATCGCTTCCACACACTGAACACGGCGGAGGTGCTGCTGCACCGCGACAAGCAGGTGGTGGTGAGTGTACAGGAGGAGGCCACCGTCAAATACCGCTACAAGGGCAAAAATTATTATCCCATCAAATTGGCATACGCGGTGGATAAGGGCGACGGCGTTATCCGCCTTGCCTGCAGCCCACTGGCGTGTAGACCGGATACCCGCTCCCGTTACGATATACGGCAAGACAGCCTTAGCACCTACATGTGTGTAGTTCACAAAGGTACGGTAGGGCTATATGCAAAATATCTCATCCCGGCGCAGGATTTCCCCTTTGCCAAAGCCAAGAAAATCACCTTGGATAAGGCTACGAATAGCGGTGGCAATGAGGCGTTTCGTGTCGCAGGCATGGTGTCCGCCTATTTCCCGAAGTGCAAAACGTATGAGCCGGTTTACGGGGAGGTGGCAGGCATGCCTATCACGCAGCTCGATGAGAAGCCTGCCGTTTGGCGGCGCGCCGTAGCAGTACCGCTGAGGGTGGTGGATGTTGCCGGTACGGTGGTGCTGATTGGCGTGGATGTTGCTTGGGGACTGGTGCGTTTGCCCGTGTACATAGTGCGGGATGTTGTGCGATGATTGGCCTTGACTCCCCGAGCAGCGTTGGTTAGAATGGGCGAGGTCCCGAAGTCATCGCACATGCTGCCTCCTATCATCCTTTGCCTGTTCATGGGCATGCTGGCCATCACCTGCTTGGTGGTGGCGGTGTGGTATGCCGTGGCGTGGATCAGCGGTGCCGGTACTTGGGATGATGCCTCATTCCCGCTCATTCTTGCCCAGTTGGGGGCTCTGTTTTTCGGCCTTTTTGCTTTGGCTGCAAGGGCGCAGCATAAGGGGGAGGAGGCAGGGGGCGGCTTTATTCTGACCTTGGTGCTGGGTTTCATGCTTGAGCTGGCGGGGCTATGCTCCTATGCTTGTTGGCATTGCTATGCAGAGAGCAATGAGCTCGCCACTTGCGGGGTGGAGGTGCAGGGGTGCATTATTGATTTCGAGTTCACCGGCGAAGATGGTACTGCAACTCGATACGGCAGAAGTTCCCGTAGCCGTGCGGGGCATGATGGTGTGGTGCTGTACGTCTATGAGTTCCGCACGCCGGACGGCGTGACCCACCAAGGTAAAACGCGTGATTATAGCTTGCGTTTCTACCCTTTCTTCCGTACCCCGGAGGAGCGGTTGGCAGAAATGAAAGCCAAGCTGGGCAGTGCGGTGCCTGTGCTGTATTTACCGAAGAATCCGCAGCGGAGCAACATCAACGGCTACGGTTATCTGTGGGCATTGCCGGTGGCGTTAGGCTGTATCAGCGGGGTGTTTGTCCTTGCTCTGCTCTTTGTCCTTTACCGCATAAGCCGCAAACCCACGCGCAAGTTGCGGTTCGGGCGACGTAGGCGGTGAAGGAAAACGTTATTTGATTTGGTAAGTTCCGTCCTAGCCCGCTTATTATAACACGAATATCGCCCTCGTCAATGCAAAACCGGGACAGGTTCGCGTGACCTGTCCCGGTTCGGAAAAACGTTGATAGTCGCTTTACACGAGCTGTGCGATGAGTGCCTCACGGTCGCCGGGGCAGAAATCCATGGGGGGGATTTCCGGCAGGGTGTAGCAACCGGAAGCCAAGCGCATGCTGGCGCGAGCGGCGCACACCATCACCTGCGCGGTGAGGGCGGGGTTGTTGATGCGCATCTCGAACTTGAAGATTTGGTTCTGCGTGGTGCCGGATACGCCCTTGCGCTCCATGTAAACACCGTGACCCATGTCCTTGAGGGAGTCGATGTCCGGTACCTGCTGCACGTGCGTCTCATCATGGCAGAAGTAGTCATCCGCCTTGATGGCTGCCTCCACCTCCGCAAAGTCTGCGCCCTCCTCCAGCTGCACATACACCATGCGACGGTGCACGCCGGAGCCGGTGGGGATGGTGAGGGAAAGCGCATCCTTCACCCCTGCCTTGGAGCGGGCAACCACGCTGTGCCCCATGCTCATGCCGGGGCCGAAGTTCGTGTAGGTGATGCCCTTGGGAGCCATGGCCAGCATCATGGTGCGCATCACGGAGTCGGAACCGGGGTCCCAACCGGCGGAGATGACGGCCACGGCATTATTGGCCTGTGCCTGCTTGCCCAAGGAGCGGCGCAGCTCAACGATGCCGCCGTGAATATCATAGCTATCCACCGTGTTGATGCCCTTCGCCAGCAGGGGCAGGGCGGTCTCTTCCACACTGCGGGTCGGCGTGCACAGCAGTGCTACATCCACCTGGCCGAGCTCGTCGATGTTCGACACGGTTTTTATGCCGTGCACGGGGGCGCTCCCGGCTCGACGTACAATGCCTACTAATTCCATATCCGGTGCTGCACGCAGTGCGTCTACTGAGTACTTGCCGATATTCCCGTATCCTACGATGGCTACCTTAATCATTGAGGTTCTGTGTGGCTTGAGTTAATTGTCGCGCGCAGCAGAGGCCGTACGCCCGCTGCGCCGTTATTTTATCCGATTCCTCCCGCCAATGCAAGCACAGACTCACTTGTTGACAATAATTTTTAGAATTATTCTGAAATGGCGAGGGGAAATACTTGCTGCGTGTAAAAAAACGGGCTTGACAAGGATGCTGTGGATGTTAATATATTGGCAACAGTTGTTTTTTTGTAACTATGTTAGAAAAAGCCTTCATTTCGATGTTGATGATAGCCCCCGCCGCTTTAGTGAGCGGGGCAGAGCCTGCCGAAGCCACGGTTGAGGAGCAGGTGACCGTGTTGAGACGCTTGCCGGCAATGCCCCTGCAGGACGCGGTGAAAACAATCCTTAACCTGAAAGAGCCCGCAGGAGTCAGCCCGGATTATCAGCAGATGCTGCACACGCTGAGGAACGTGGCATGGCTTATACGATATGACCAAGAGAAAAACGCGGCAGAGAAGGCGAAGATATTGAAACAGAGCATGAAGGATAACCCCGGTGCGTATTTGCTGATGCTCATGATTAATCCGGAACTGCAAAAGCATCGGGATAAATTGCTGAAAGCAATGGTAGAAGTTACGCCTGAGCAACTGCGGCGCGATGCTCAACTCTTATCGGTCAGGTGTGGTGTGATGGTTACAAGCGCCGGCCCGAGTTTGTCGCCTGCGAAGCGCCGCGATATTGTTCTCCGTGAGTTGAGCGGGTACCCGATGGCCAGCGTTGCGCAAAGTATTCTGGCCGTGCACTACCTGTACCCGGAATATCAGATGGTGGATTTGAAGGCGGCTCACGAGTGCATTTTGCGGGGGGCGCAGGCAAGATTAGGAGACACACAGCTCACCCATGCCAACGAGGGCTCTGTGCCGGGCTCTCTCTTGCTGTCACTTGCCTACGCCGCCGCGCAGGAGGAAGGGGTAGATACCGTGCCGTTGCAGTTCGGCGCGCTTTCATTGGCAGTGCACCTGGATGGCAGTGATGTGTGGGCGCGTTACCGCATGGGGCGCTTGTGGTTGGACCACGCGGAGAACCCCGCCTTGAGCCCTTACCTACCGCAGCAACAGGCCTGCCGCCAATTTGAGGCCGCTGCGCGAGAGGGGCATACCCCGTCGCTCCATGAATTAGGGCTGCTGGCCGGCCAATTATCCTTAGTGGAGATGGCTGAAGAGCGCGGGTATGATTCCTCCGTCGATTACAGCCACGTGTCTCCCGGTTCCGTAGCGCGTTATAATATGTCCATAGGCACGAAAGCTTTTATGCCGGATGCCACGGAACGAGCCTTTGCCAAGGCGGCTCTTGTTACCTTGGTCTCACTTTTCCGGCAGTGGGAGGATGTCAAGTCAACGACAACTGCAGAGAACGCGTCCATGGTGCAGCAGTTTTCTCAAATGGTTCAGATGATGATTGCCTCGGCCACTGATGGCCCGGATGAGTTGGAAGCCACGGATGCTGAGCTGCTGGCGCATGAAAAGGAGTATTTTCGTGCTTCGCAGGAGCTGATGAAGGATGACCCCTACATGCTTTACCTTTTGTACCTACATGGAGTGGGCCCTACCGGCGTAGGCCGAGATCCGGAAATGGCTGAGAAGTATTTGCAACAGGCTGCGCATGAGCAGGAGCACCCCAAGGCTATTGAGGAGCTCCGCAAGCGAGAATCCCCTGCCTCTGTGGCGTTCGTGGAGTCGCTGCTGGAATCCGCTGAAAATGAAAGCGATTCCTTGACTGCCTTGTTCATGAAAATGGCGGAGGATGCCTTGGGCAATATCCTGACGCTCGATGATGCCTTGCATGCTTGGGCTGCTGCGCACCCTGAGCAGCAAAAACTGGCGGAGGCGCTGCGCTTGCATTATCTCCTCTATGTGCACAATGCGTCGTGGAGAACATCTCCGGAGAACAATGCCATCACGCTCGAGGTGCGCAAACGCTTGCGCTTGATTATTCAGGAGATTCCGTCGGAAGTGATGGATGCAGACAGAAAGCAATATGTACTGAAGACCTTTGACGTGCAAGATGCCATGGAGGCGCGTAACCTCCGCCGCTGGAAGGCTGCGCACCGACAGTAATCGGCCCATGCGCCGCCATGCCGACCGCACTCCGCTTTTAGTGCTGAGTGCGGTCGTAATGTGTTGAGGGTTAACGGTGTTTTTTTTGTTTGGAAATTTGAACGTCGCATGCTTTTGCGGTGTCTATAATGTAACTGTTGGAAGAGAAATTCAGCCATGAAACGCGTATTGACCATAATGTTGTTGTGCGGGGCGGTGGTGCCTCAAGTAACCGCGCAGGAGGTTAAAACTTCCCGCGTGGTAAAGAAGATTACTTACAATGGATTGAGTGTTGAGGAGGCCGACATGTACCGCGAGCGAATGGATGCCATTTTGCGGGCGGATAGTCCGGAAGTGCCGGTGGAGATTCTGGAGTATGTGAAGGCATATTGTAAGCCGCATATCCGCCATAAGAAGGGGGAGAAACCCTCCTTTTCCGAGCGCGTGGTGAATGGCCGCCTCATGCGTTTGACGGCTCGATATGACGCCGCCAATACCATGCTGTGGCTGCTGAAAGAGCGCAAGGCCGATGCGCACGATATGTTGTGGGATAACTACGGGCACCCGGCGTCGGATGAAGTGTCGCACCTGCATATTGCTGCCCGACACGGCTCCGTGAAGGCTGCCCGCGTTTTGCTGGAGGCCGGGGTGAATGCCGATGTGGTGGATGAGGAGGCGAACACCCCGCTCATGCTGGCAGCGGCTTCCGGTAGCCCGCATACGCCTGAGATGCTGGAGTTGCTGCTGCAGCATGGTGCGAATGCCGCATTGCGCAATTATGCTGGCCAATCCGCCATTGATTTCGTTCCTGCAAATGACGGCGCGAGTTTCAGCGCGCTGGCTCTGTGTGGCGGTATGCCCAAAGATGCCCGGCGCTATGCCACATGGCTGCAGGAAATACGCGACGGAAAGACTGTGGGTGATTTTGCCTACGCCGTGTACGCCGGGGATGGCAGCTTGGCGGAGGCTGCACTGAGCGAAGGCGTGGATGTGAATGCCCCCTTGACCGCCGGTGGCATTGCACCGCTGCGCGTGGCAATAGCGCATGGAGATGCCGCCATGGTGCGCTTGCTGTTGCGCCACGGGGCGCTGTTCCCCACATTCGGTACGGCGGATTATTTCCCTTGGCTGTATGCAGCGGTACTGTGTGGCAACCCGGATGTGCTTGACCTGCTGCCTTATGATGAGCCGAAAGCAGACAGCGAGGAGGAAAGCCCCTTGCTGGTGGCGCTGCGCGGGAATTGCGGTGCAGCCATGACGGCAGCCTTGCTGGAGCGTGGAGCTGAGCCGAGCATGCAGATGCGCGCCAAGCGGGCTGCGCGTGATTATGCCGTATATGAAATAGTGCGCGTGTGGACCAAAGATGCCCAAAGCAATACGCTGCTACAGGCGCTTGACCCTGAGTGGTCGCTTTCCGGGGATGTGTACGCCCCCGTGCGCAAGCCGGATGAGCTGCGCGAGCTGCTGGCTACCCCCGGCTTTTTTGCCGTGGACAAACGCGGGCGTTGGAATACCACCCCGCTCGGCCTCGCTCGCGAGGAAGGGCAGGGGGAGGTCGTGCAACTACTGCAGGAGGCCGGGGCGGATACTGAGCCCGTTAAGTCCAATTCTGCGGATTTTGCTGCCCGGGTGGGTAAATGGGCAGACGTGGCCCCGCTTTTGGACGGTGTAGAAAAGGCGCTGGCGGAAAATGATGTGGAGTTTTTCCGCAACTTGCCGCCGGTTTTGCTGACGGCTGATGCCGGCGTGGCAACCTGTGCCGTAACGCCGTACTTGCCTGCACCCTTCCGAGGTTCGCGTTACTATAGCGGCACTGTGCTCAAACTCGCCGCAGCTGCCGGCAAAACGGATATTCTGCGCGTGCTGTTGGCTCGCCCCCATGATATGGAAGCTGCGGACATTTACGGACAGACCGCCATTGAATACGCTGCTGCCAATGGACATGTGGAATGTGTGCGCCTGCTGCTCAATGCCGGTGCCAAACGCCACAAGCAGGCCTTGCAACTGGCTGCCATGTGTGGGCAGCATGCTGTGGTGGATTACCTGCTCAAGCGCGGCGTGCGCCCCGGCTTAGCCCCGGAATACGCCCTGTTGAGCGATGCCCCGCACCCCGGCTTGCTCGCCCTCAGAACGCCGGATGTGGATGTAGCGCTGGGCATTGCCCTTACCTACAAACACCCGCAGGCCGTGCAACGC
>CAJGCY010000080.1 GCA_904501955.1 uncultured Akkermansia sp.
CGGGGCTCCGAATTCCGCTCGCCTACGGTTCGCAAACACCCCCTCAACTTCCGATTTATCGGGGCGGTTGAAGACGAATGAAAGGCAAAAGGCACCGTAAATCGTTGGATTTACGGTGCCTTTTTCGCTGGAGGCGAGGGGAGTCGAACCCCTGTCCTGGACACTGTTGACGCAAGCATCTCCATGTTCAGACGCAGATTAGCTGCTCTCGCCGGTGGTCCGCTCTGCGTCAGCCTTCCACCAAGCCAGGAACCTGTGGATGTCATACTCGGCGCGGTTCCCCCGCCGGGCACCTGCCTACTAAAGCTAGGACCGTCCTCCCCAGTAGGCGTCAGGATTCGGGTCTAGGCGCTAATTAAGCAGCCATTGCGTATTCGTTCTTGGAATAGGCATTTAATGTTTTGAGCGGCTTGATAAGGGGGCCAGCCGTTCAACCCCCACATGCAGCCGGCGCCTCGAATGTTCAGTCGAAACCGGGACGCCCCCATGTAGAACCAAACGAGTGGAGTCAAAAAAAGCCGGTCGTAAGAACGAAGCCGGCGTTTTTCTGAAACAACTGTTGAAGGAAGCACGCCCGCAGGGATTCGAACCCCAAACCTTCTGATCCGTAGTCAGATGCTCTATCCAATTGAGCTACGGGCGCTTTGCCTTGTTTGGTTACCGCTGTTGCGGTACGCATAGTATAGCAGCTTTCAAAGAAATGTCAACAACAATTTTGTAAAAAAATGCATTTTTCTTCATTTTTTTGCAAATTTGAGTGATTTTTCGGCAAATTCGGGTCAAATTCAACCCAAACGGTGTTCAAAATCGGCAAAATCGAGGGCACACGCGGCGAGGAGAGAGCCGTCATCCTGCAAAATTTGCACATTCGGGTGAGGCACACCGTTAAAATGAGTTGTTTTAACGATGGTGTAATGGGTCATGTCATCAAAAATGAGCTCATCCCCCACCTGCAGGGGTGCTGCAAAGGAGAAATCACCGATGACATCACCCGCGAGACAGGTCGGCGCGCCGAGGCGGTAGGTATGCGGGAGCACGCCGGGCTGCTCCGCGGGGGCGTAGCTCTCCTGTGGCATGGAGAAAGCGGGCTCCCCCTGCGCCTCGCCGGCGGGGCGCACGGCAAACACATCCGGGCGGTAGGGCATCTCCAGCACATCCGGCATGTGGGCACTGGCACTCACATCCAAAATAGCGTGGCGGTAGCCCAGGGAGTCAAATACATCCAGCACGCGCGCGCGCAACACGCCCGTGTGCACGCACCAAGCTTCGCCGGGTTCCAGGTACACCTCCACCCCGTAGCACTCACGCACCTCACGCACCAGGGCAATGAGGGCGGCGCGGTCATAATTCGGCTTGGTAATCCAGTGCCCGCCGCCCATGTTCAGGTACTTGATGTGCGGAGAAGCAAGCAAGGCGCCGAAGGATTTTTCAAAAGCGCGGAAGGTATCCACCAGCTCCTGAGCGCCCTGCTCGCAGAGGGTGTGGAAGTGCAAGCCGGAGATACCGGTGAGGTCCACGCCCTCCAGCTCATTGGCGGGAATGCCGAGGCGAGAGCCCGGCACACAGGGATCATACAGCGGGGTGTGCCCCGTGGAGTAGCAGGGATTCACGCGCAGCCCCAGCAGCAGCTCCCCGCTCTGCACGCGGGGGTGGCTGAGGCACTGCTCGCGAAAGCGCAGCCACTGCGGCACGCTGTTGAAGTCTATATGGTGAGCAAAATCCAGCAGCTCCGTCAGCTCCGCATCCCGGTACGCGGGAGAATACACCGCCACGTGGCCACCCATGTGGCGTGCCGCCAAGCGAGCCTCATACAAGCCCGAGGCACAGCACCCTGCTGCATAGGGGCGCAGGGTCGCAAAGGCGGATGTGGTGGAAAACGCTTTCAGCGCAAGCAGCATATGCGCGCCACTCGCCTGCGCAACCTCGTTCAGAAGTTGCGCATTGCGGCGCAGGGCGGTCTGTGAGATGATGAATGAAGCCACCTCCGGTACTCTCCCTATGTGGTAAAGGCTGGTGTGAATTACAGAGCGGGCTCGGCAGCAGGCTCACCCTCCGGGGTCTCCGTGGGCAGCGCCTCCTGAGCAGGCTCCTCCGGGGTCTCAGGGCTCAGCTCTTTCTTGAGGTCAGCCACGAGGGGATTCATGCTGTTGTAGATAGAGGCAAAGGCATTGCGCACGTTCTTGTCCTGAGAGGCTTGGTACATGGCAGCGCAGCGCTTCATGGCCTCCGTGTAGTACTCCAGCGCCTTCTGCTTCTGCCCGCAGGCGTTCTCATGACCGGCGGCGGCATTCAGCAAGCGTACGTACTGCATCTGCACGTTGAGGTGACCCACGCGAGCGGCATCACGCCCCACCTGCACGCCCTTCGCAAAGATGTCGCGCGCCTCCTCGGGGTCGCTGTTCATCATCATCTCCGCCAGCACACGGTAAGAGGAGAGGATATCCTCCGCAGCCTGGCGCGTGTGAGGCGTTACGGGGGTGTTGGGCTTCTCCGGCACGGGGTTGGCGGCATAGCGCTCCGAATCCGTCTTAAGGCGCAGCTGTGCGGTCTCCAAAGCGGCATCACGCTGCCCACAGCCAATCTGGGCAGAAGCCTTGCCGAAGTATATGGAGCTGAGCCAAGCGGCATACTCCGGGTTCTTGCGGTCGGCCTCGGCCATAGCATCGAAATCCGCCAGCGCGCGGTCATACTCCTTCACCGCCTCCGCATAGCCGCGGAAGTTCAGGCGCATCTCCGCAATGAGCATGGCGAGCTGCACCTTCTTGGGGGAGCCCGTCAGCTTGGCGCCATTCAAGGTGTAATACTCATTAAGCAGGCTGAGGATCTCACGCAGCTCAGCGCTGAAGGGGGATTGAAGACCACCGGTGGACAGGCGATTCACGACCTTGTAGAGCAAGATATCCAGCATTTGCTCCTCCGGGGTAGCTGTGGCGCTTGCAGCTGCGGCGGGCGCGGCTGCCCCTGCCTTGGGCTCATTGCTCGGTTGCGGTGCAGGCTGCGCCTCGTCCCCGCAGGACACCAGCACAGCAGCCGCTGCAACACCCATTACCGCCACACCGAGTCGGCGCGACATCCCTTTAATATCATAAATCTTCATAACGCTGTGTATTCTGTACGACAAGGCACGCTTCGTCAAGTTTTTTCTGAGTTAGCTGCCAAAATCTGCCCTTTCCCGGCCTTTTCTTGTTGGCTATACGGAGAAAAGTGCAAAAAAAATGCCTTTTTGCAAGTTTTTGCTTGTAATTACCCATAGTGATTGGCTAGAATAAGGGACACCGAAACGTCATGAAACACTTTTCCCTTCTCCAGAACATCGCTTTGGGTTGCTGCGCAGTAGCTCTCTCCTTCAGCATGAGCTCCTGCTCCGGTCCCATGTCCCCCTCTGATGCAGCAGCCAGAGTGCGCTCCGGCGCCAACATTGCTGTGTACAGCCATAATGATGCCTCCTCCCCCCGCAACCGCGACGTTGTGGAGGCAGGCCCGCTGCCTGACCGCGCCGCCCGTGCGCTGCACAACTGGCTGCGCCGTTCCACGGTTAAGGAGTTCTCCTACGCTTACCCGCAGTACTACATTGCCGTTCCCGGTAAGAACGGTAAGCACTCCGTTTGGGGTATTTGCTCTGACGGCCAGGGTAACATGACCGGTGTACTCATTCCCCGCGATGGTCGCCCCGCTTGGATGGCTCCGCACACGAGCGCTCTTACCATGTACGTGTATGATGGTGAGGACCGCGCCGCCCTCGGTGGTGCCGTTATGGAGGCCCTTGCAGATGCCGGTTATGATGCCGCTCGCATCACCGCCCGTAAGAACTCCGGTTTGGTGGATGAGCAGTACCTCCTCTCCAAGCCCCGCTCCGCTGAGGCTCAGCGTGAGTATGAGGCCAAGCTCCGCGAGCTCGCCAGACAACAGAAGGCTGAGCGCGAGGCTGAGGCGGCTTCCTCCCCCGCCGATACTTCTGACGACTCCGAGGACGATTCCGATGTATTGGATTCCGACGAGGAGTCCGATGACCTCCTCGACTTCTGATGTAAGCCCGGGGAGCACGCCTCCCCTGCCCCACATCTTCAAAAACGCAGCTGCCCACCGCAGCTGCGTTTTTTTGGCGGCACGGGCATCATTCAACCGGGATGGATAAATCGGAAATTGGCGAGTAAGTGTGTAGTATTCATTCAATCGGAGCGAGGGACTTTAGTCCCTCTTATGGATTGGCCACGCGCGCATTTATGGGACTAAAGTCCCATGCTCCGATAAATTTTTGTAGCGCGCCAACTTCCGATTTATCGAGCCGTTTGCAATCACCTGAAAACTTTAACAGAGCGTTCCGATGTATCGACATCAACGCTTTTGCTTACCATAAATGAAACAGGCAATGAAGGCGCCCAGGGAGACATAGAACAAAAAGAACCACAAGCCATACTCCCCGAAGAGCAGAAACCCGGCAACAAGACAAATAATGCCCAAGACGAGAGCTACGGGGATGAGGTGTTTGTGTTGCCGTAATATGTAATGGCTTGAGCCGATAAAAAAGCCGGTGGCGGCATACATCAAGGCATCAAATACGCTCTGAATGCCGACAAAAAACCAAGCAAAGCCGAGAAGGATAAAGGCACCGATGTAACCGCGTTTCTTGGCTTCCGCATCCCACTCTTCGGAAGAACCCGCCGGAACAGGGGGCTTGCCGGGCGGCGGAGTAGAGGGAGGCGGAGTTTCTTGGGGGACGTCGCGGTCTATCACCCACAGCGCTCTTTTGACGTCAAGATGGACATGGCGGCCACAACGGTTGCATTGCAAATTACTTGAGCGATGGACAAGGAATAAATGGCCGCACCGGCAATGAACCGTCGCGCCTATGGTATCCCATTCCCCCGCTTTTCTTGTGTAAGTAGCCAAACAAGTAAAGCAGGATGCGGATTGGATACCGGTGACTTTAACTTTTTGCTTACAAATGGTGCAGGTAAAGCTTTCCGGTTCTTCTGCAGGCTTGTTTTTTATTTGCTTGATGCAGATTTTCGCTTCAAAGCTGTTTTCACCACAATCAGTACATGAGGCATAACCGGATGCATCCGCCTCGATGGAATTAAAGGAGCCACAGCTACTGCACCGGAAAAGCACTTTCTTCAAGCCTTTGGCATCCAGCACGGAAGAGGAGTACGTTGTGATTGGTTCCCAACTGTATAAATCCCTATCTCTGACGACGGCATGCTCAACAAGCGTGCATTGCTCTACATGGCGCACGCGAAAAACAGTGAATTCTCCTGTTGTCCTTTCCGTTTTCATCAGTGTAAATGGGATGTATAGATGCTTGCCGGCCTCAAGCAAATCAGGGAGTCACGCTTAACGTAACTCCCTGATTTTCAGTTATGCTCGAAGGGGGACTCGAACCCCCACGGATCGCTCCACTAGATCCTTAGTCTAGCGCGTCTACCAATTCCGCCATCCGAGCATCGGATTTTGCACTTGGTGCGGGGGCATTATATATAATTTTGCCGAGCAATGCAAGCCTTTTTTTGTAAAAAAATGCATTTTTTTGCTATTTTTTTGAAAAAAAGCGTAATTAAGGGCGTTTATTGCCCTGATAACGGCCGGCAGAATCATAATAACGCATGCCACCGCGGCCATCGGACTCTGCACGCCCGGCATAGCGACCGGCGGAATCATAGTACCGCATGCCACCGCGGCCATCAGACTCTGCACGGCCGGAGTAACGACCGGAGGAGTCATAGTAGCGGGAGCCACCACGGCCATCGGACTGAGCGCGCCCGGCATAGCGGCCGGAGGAATCATAATAGCTGGTGTTGCCTCGGCCATTGTCAGAGGCGCGCCCTTGGTAGCGACCGGAGCCATCATAATAGCGAGTGTTGCCTGAGTTGTCTTGGGTAGACCTACCACGGTGGCGACCGGAGGCGTCATAGTGAGAATCAGCCCATGCCTGAGGAAGCATCAGCACGCAGCCCAAAAGGGCGAGAATACGAAAGGGATTTTTCATGATGTGTGGGGAGTGGTTGTTAATGTACTGCATTTATAACACATTTTACACCGACTGTAAAACGAAAAGTTCCGGCGAGCTGCGAATCAATTTGCCTCACGCTTGCCCTTGTAGCGGCCATAGTCGTCGTAATAACGGGAGGTGCCGTCACTGTCCGTCTCAGTACGGCCCTTGTAGCGGCCATAATCATCATAATGGCGAGCGGTGCCATCGCTATCCGTCTCCGTTCTGCCGACACTGCGGCCGTAGTCGTCATAGTAGCGGACAGTGCCGTCAGAGGAGCGCTCCGCCTTCCCTTTATAGCGACCGTAGTCATCATAATAGCGAGTGGTGCCGTCGTCATCCGTCTCGGAGCGCCCTACGCGGCGACCGTAGTCGTCATAATAATGCGTGGTGCCGTTGCTGTCCGTCTCGCGGCGGCCTTTGCTGCGGCCGTAGTCATCATAAAAAGTCTCACCGGCCACGGCGCTGCCCGCTATGAGCAGAAAGGTTACGAGGGTGTATAATTTAGTTTTCATTGTGTAAAATGTTTTGTTTAATTAAAAGTATCAAATCCGAATCAATATGTCCATCAAAAAATGCAAGAAGACGCATTTTTATGAGATGAAGAGCTTCTGCTAAGTCATCTGTGTCCGATAAATCGGAAGTGGGAAAGGAGCCTTGGTGTGGCGCGGCAAAACTCAGGAGGGAGAAGAGCCGGTAACGGCTGCGTGCAACGAGCCCTCAGAGAGGGTGATGTGCAGTTGCGAGCCCGGGGGCAAATCCGCAGCGCGGCGAGCGAGAGTGCCGGCGGGGGTACGCACCAGGGCAAAGCCGCGGTCGAGGGCGTTTTGCGGGCTGGCAGCGTTGATATTGGCCGCGAATACATCCACCGCAGCGCGGGCAGCAGCGAGCCGCCCGGCAGCCGCAGCAGAAATGCGCGGGGCGTAGGCCTCCACCGCAGCACGGGCGGCAGCCAAGCGCTGTTGCAGAGCACGCGGGGAAAGCTTGGCGGCAAGCACCGCCAAGTGCGAGGAAGCGGCCTGAAAGCGCTCCCTACAGGTGGAGCGCAACTCCTCTTCAGAGGCATCCAAATGCTGCGCGAAGCGAGCCAAGGCAAGCATGGGGCGGCCTAGGGGGCCCTGCTCTGCATAGCGCAGGCGAAGGCGAGCCTGCTGCATGGCGCGGGCCAGGCAATTGCGCATGCGTCCCTCTTGGTGGCTGAGGAAATCTGCCAGGGCGGCGGCATCCGGCGTGGTGAGCTCGATGGCAGCCGTGGGCGTGGGGGCGCGAAGGTCCGCCACAAAATCCGCAATGGTGAAATCCGTTTCATGCCCCACGGCGGACACCACGGGCAAGCGCGAGGCTGCAATGGCGCGGGCGAGCACCTCCTCATTGAAGCACCAAAGATCCTCCAGCGAGCCGCCGCCACGGGCGATGATGAGGTAGTCCACCTCCGGCAAGCCATACTGAGCGGCTGCATTCCACTTGCGGATGGCCTCCGCAATGCCGAACTCCGCCCCGCGCCCCTGCACTTGCACCGGCAAGAGGTAGGCGTGCATCCACGGTGCGCGGGATTCCAAGCGGTGGCGCATGTCCTGAATGACGGCACCGGTGGCGGAGGTAATAAGCCCCACGCTGAGGGGGAAAGAGGGCAGGCGTTTTTTGCGCGCTGGGGAGAAGAGACCCTCCGCCTCCAGCTTGCGCTTGAGCGCCTCGAACTGCTGTTGCAGGGAGCCCTGCCCGGCCTCTTTGACGGAGCTGACCACGAATTGCAGGCTGCCCCTGCCCTCCCACACGGTGGCTTTGCCGGTGAGCTCTACCAGCATGCCCTCGCGCAGGCGCACGCGGCTGTACACCGCTTGGTAACGGTAAAAGACGCACTGCAACTGGGCAGATGCGTCTTTTAACGTGAAGTAAATATGCCCGCTGGTAGCGGTCTTGCAAGAGCCCACCTCGCCCACCACACACTGCTCACCCACGCGGGTTTCCACAGCGTACTTGAGGCGCGAGAGCAACTCTGTGACACTCAGCGGCATGCTGTCAGTCCTGCGGCACAAGTGCAGCGTTCGGGTCCGCCCACTCAGGGTCGTAACCCTTAGCGTAAGAGAAGAGGTCGCGGTGGATGTACTCGTAGTACTGCTCGCGGTCCTCCTCGGAGAGGCGGTTCCAGATAGCGACATTGAGGGCGCGCGCCACCTTCTGCATCATCTTAAGCGTGAGCTGGCGGCCGGCGCGAGCCTTTTGTACCTGCTTGTGGGTAAGCTGCTCGAGCGAAACATCCACAAGGTCATGATTATCCAGCCCCCATGCCTGCATAATGGCATCTATACGTTGGAGGCCGTGGTTACGTTCGTTTTGTTCGTTCATCTTTAAGGATTGGGTTATGAAGAAAGGTAATCAGAGCCCCGGAATGTGGCGCACGTAGAAGCCGGAGCAACCGCGTGACGAGGTGTACCAACGAGGGCCCACGCCCGGACCGCGGCCGGAGGTGTCGAAACGAAGCCCTGCCACCATCAGGAACACGTGACCACGCTTGGCATAAAGAGTCAGCCAGCGACCGAAACCCGGCTTACCCCAGCGCAGGAACTCGCCGCTGGAGCGGAAATTCTGCTTACCCATGGCGCCGATTTCACGCAGCACAAAACCGACGGAGCCGGAGCAATCGTACGCGGAATCATGGTGGCGGCCATGACCACCGCCACGGCGGTACGGACGGCCTACAATCTTATTGGCGGCAGCGATGAGACGCTTGATGTTACGCGGGGCGTGAGTGGGAGCCACGGCCTTGTTACCACGCATGTAAGCCGTATAACCCTCCACATACCTGTAAGTGGGGGTTACGGCATTCTGCAGCTGTTGCTGCTGGCTGCATCCGTTCACGGATACAAGCAAAATAGAAAGCACAAGGGCTGATAAAACTCTGAACATGTGTGAGAGGTGGTGTGTGAGAGGTGCGGCGCGAACTGTACCATACTTATAACCTTTAGGCAAGACTTAATCATACTCTTCTCAGGGCATTTCACCTTTTTTATTGATTTTCGCCCTCTTGCACGCTATTTCACTTGCTAAAAAAAATCTACACAAGCATATTTTTTATTAAGTTTCGTTAAACAAACAGTTACTCCTCGTTCCGGATGACAAAAGAGACGTTTTTACATCCGCCCCCGCCGCGGAATTCAAAAGCACCTGCAAGCGGCGGTGCTTGCAGGTGCTTGAAAAAAGGCGGAATGAAGCGAGCTTTATACCAAGCCTTGGTCAATCATGGCATCCGCCACCTTCACGAAGCCGGCGATATTGGCGCCTGCCACGTAGTTGGTGAAGTCACCGGTGGAGTCCGCAGAGAACTCACGAGCGTGGTTGTAAGCGTTGTCGTGAATGTTCTGCATGATGGTGTGGAGCTTGGCGTCCACCTCCTCGGCAGACCAGTTGAGGCGCATGCTGTTCTGGGACATCTCGAGGCCGGAGGTCGCCACGCCACCGGCGTTGGCAGCCTTAGCCGGGCCGTAAAGAATCTTGGCAGCGAGGTAATTGTTGATGCCGTCGAGGTCGGTGGGCATGTTGGCACCCTCAGCCACGAGCATACAGCCGTTCTTGATGAGCGTAGCAGCCTCTGCACCGTTGATTTCGTTCTGCGTAGCGCAGGGGAAAGCGCAGTCGCAGGGAACGCTCCAGGGGCGCTGCCCCTCGAAGTACTGCACACCGGGGAAAGCGTCTGCATACTCCTTGATGCGGCCGCGGCGCTCGTTCTTGAGCTCCATAATCCAAGCGAGCTTCTCCTCGTTGATACCCTCCGGGTCAAACACGTAACCATTGGAGTCGGACATGGTCACCACCTTGGCGCCGAGCTGGTTGAGCTTCTGCACGAGGTACTGAGCCACATTACCGGAGCCGGAAACCACGCACACCTTGCCCTGCAGGTCATCACCCTTGGTGGCAAGCATGTTCTGCGCAAAGTATACGCAGCCATAGCCCGTAGCCTCCGGGCGGATGAGGGAACCACCCCAGTTGAGAGCCTTGCCGGTCAGCACGCCGGTGAACTCATTGCGCAGGCGCTTGTACTGGCCGAACATGAAGCCTACCTCACGGCCACCCACACCGATGTCTCCGGCGGGCACGTCCGTATCCGCGCCGATGTGGCGCTGCAGCTCCGTCATGAAGCTCTGGCAGAAGCGCATCACCTCAGCGCGGCTCTTACCCTTGGGGTCAAAGTCTGCACCACCCTTACCGCCACCCATGGCGAGCGTGGTGAGGGAGTTTTTGAAAACCTGCTCGAACCCGAGGAATTTGAGGATACCGAGGTTCACGGACGGGTGGAAGCGGATACCGCCCTTGTACGGACCGATAGCGCTGTTGAACTGCACGCGATAGCCGCGGTTGATGTGAATTTTGCCGTTGTCATCCGTCCACGGCACGCGGAAGATGATGGTGCGCTCGGGCTCGGTAATGCGCTCCAAAATGCAATTATCCTCGTATTTCTTATTAGAAGAAAGCACAGGGGTGATGGTAGAAATCACCTCTTGAACAGCTTGCAAGAACTCAGGCTCATTGGCGTTTTTGGCGCGAACCTGATCCAACACTCGTGTAGTGTAATCTGTCATATGTGTGGTGCTACTGGGTTCCGCCACAGCAGAAAAACAACAGCTTGCAGCGGGTCAGCGCGCGGATTATACCAAAAACTTTTGATTTGAAAAGCTTTTTTTCTAAAAAAAATCACCGAAAGCTCATCATGAATCTTTTGCAACACAGCGGAATACCCCGATTTTATTCAGCTGCGTTAAGCATTCGGCTCTGTTAATATTGATGGTTGATGCCACTATTTGCACTGCTCGATAAATCGGAAGTTGAAGAAAAGATTGCGAGCCGTAGGCGAGCTGAATTTTAAGCCCCGCCACGCGGGGCGACGGACGTTAGGCAGGGGTGGAGCGGCGAAGCCGCGGAACCCCTGTTAGGGTAAGAAATTTAAATGGAACCCAGGGAACCTGTGGTGACAGAATGCGTGGCTTAAATTGCTGTATCGATCACAAAACTAATGCTTTGAAAAAACGTGCCACCCCGGCTCGGAACTCCGCTTCGCTACGGTCCTCGCCATTATATGTCACCACAGGTTCCCTGGGTTCCTTTTCCTTTTTTTTGCTATACAGGGGTTCCGTTCGCTTACGCTCACTCCACCGCCTGCCTAACGTCCGTCGCCCCTTACGGGGCTTCAAGTTAGGCGGGCATGCGCCCGCAAATTCTCTGACAAATCGGAAATCTGCGAGCGCCAGCGAGCCTAAATTTGAGCCCCGGAGGGGCGGTATAAAATAGCCCGGCGGTGGAGCCCCGCAAGGGGCGGAACCCCGGGAAAAGGCCACAAAAACAAATGCGAACCCCGGAGGGGTGGCATAAAGCGTGGC
>CAJGCY010000081.1 GCA_904501955.1 uncultured Akkermansia sp.
TGTTTGTGCGTTAATATCCCATTGATAATGCGATGTCATAAGACGAATTAATGCATGCGGGATTTCTTCGCACTTACGTGCTCCGGGAGGGTTATGCCACCCGCATACCGTTTCGGCAAGCCTCAACGGTTCGCGGGTTCGGATTTGCTTTTTTACCCATTTCCTAGGGCTTACGCCCTAGGCTAAGTTAGGTCACCCGCTGACGCGGGTTCAGAATTCCGCTCGCTTACGCTCGCAAAAATTCCCCCACCTTCCCCCCTCCAACTTCCGATTTATCGCGCGGTTTTCAGACATGCTGCCGGGCGCACCAAAATTGTTTGGCATCGTGTTGGGTGACACGGCAGGCGTTGACGTAGCGGGTGCGCAAGAGGGAGAGGGAGCGGTGGCCCATTTCAAGTTGCAGGGAGGGCAAATCGCGAAAATACAGGGCGTGATAAGTAGCAAAGGTGTGTCGCAACACATCCGCCTGCCACGTACGGCGCATGCCCGCAGCGCGGCGCAGGGCGCGCCAGCGGTTTTGCCAGTTGCGGGGAATCACGCGCCGCACCCCGCGTAGCTTCCCCACACAGCGCAGGGGCACCACACGCCCTCCTCCCGTCTTACTCACTCGCGGGCGCACCACGACCTCACGCTCCCCCCAGCGAATATCCTCCGGCTGCAAGCGCGCCACCTCCGCCGGGCGCAACCCACAGTAAGTCAACAGGTGCAGCGACAAGCGCATATCCTCATGCACAGCTTTACCCGCCGCCGCCTCCAGGCGCGCCACTTGCTCCGGCCGCAGCGGCACAATCTCATGCTCCTCAACTACCGGCATCTCCACATCTGCCACAGGATTACCCGCGCACCAGCCCCTCCTCCGGCCATACTCAAACACACTGTGCATAATCGCCCGCCCCTTGCGGTAGCTGTGCACACTCTCGCGGAATGCTGCATCCAACACCCGGCGGCACTCTTCCGTCGTCATGGCGCGCAGGGGGCGCTCGCCCACGCCCTCCACCCGCAGCAAGCGCCCCACAAAATGCCGCAAATCCCTCACCGTGGTAGGTCTGCGGCTACGCCGAGCCTCCACACTCGCCAGCGCAGCCTCGCGAAAGCTCACCGTGGCTTCCTCCGCAGTCAGTGCTGCCACGCCCAGCTCCAGCACCCGCCTGATGCGCGCCAACAGCGCCCCGCGTTCGGCTACTGCTGCCCCTGCCCCCATGCGTTCCATGAGCTCCAGTACCAGACGCGCGGCGTCCACCACCCCTATCGACGTGCTCCTCAAGAGCCCTGCTGCTATTTCCGTTTCCGTGTGCATTGTGAATGCTTATCAAGTCTTTTTTAGCTGTTTTTGCTTGTGAAGTTGTCAAACGTCAATCTATAAGAAAAAGGTGAGTTTTTCAATAAGCACGCAGGCCTAGAACCACTTTCAGCCAGCTTTACCACTTGTAATCAACTCACAATCAATTAACCAGCATTCACAATGCTGATAAAATGGGGTAGCGCTCGTACTCCCATGGCTTCAACTCTCCACAACACCTTTACCCCCTCACCGGAAACAGCGGCGGACAGTATCATGGCTGTGGCAGCAAGCTGGACACTGACGGGATTCAGCGGCATACCGCAGCAGCACCGGCAGGTGCCCTGGCGACTCGTGGCAGATGCCGAGGTAACGGAGAAATGGGGCATCCTTTCCGCGCAGACGGAGCACCGCTTCCTCAACACCCTGCAGGTGCCCTACCTTGCCGCGCAGTGCCTACAGCAGCTGGAGAGCGGGCAATGGCAAGTGCGCTTCACCACCTTGGGCAGCGGGCATGAGTTCATTCTCTTTCAGAGCGGGAGCAGCCTCACGGGCAACGCCGCGCCGGAGCTCCTCTCCGCCGCCGGAGTAGGCAAAGCAGCACATCGCCATCTGTTTGAGGAGGCCATGCCCCTCAGCCCGGAGCAAGCAACAGCGCTGCATGCTCGCTTCAAGTCCGCGTGGGCGGACGGCTCAAAGCTCCGCGAAAGCAGCAAGCTCAAAGAGCAGCTGCAATTCCTTGCAAGCCCACACCCCGCACAATGGGTGTACATGAAAGCCTGCCAAATTTTCGTACCGGACACGGAGGTAAAAGACGACTACTTGGATGACCCACCCGGCTACACCTCCACAGCCATCTGGCAAGCCCTGTTCGACTTCCAAAGGGACGGCGTGAAAGGCGTCATCAACAAGATACTCAAATACAACGGCTGCATCTTGGCGGACAGCGTGGGTCTCGGTAAAACGTACGAGGCACTGGCCGTCATCAAATACTTTGCCCGCCGTGGCGACAAGGTGCTGGTGCTCGCGCCCAAACGCCTGCGCGACAACTGGGCATTATTCACAGCGAATGATGACCGCAACCCCTTTGTGGAAGATCCCTTCCACTACACCCTGCTCAACCACACGGACATAGGGCGCAACTCCGGCAAAAGCGGGGATGTGGACCTCGCACACTTCCGCTGGGAGCATTTTGACTTCATCGTCATTGATGAATCACACAACTTCCGCAACAAAGGCTCTCGCTACGAGCAGCTCTTGCAGCAAGTCATCCGCCGCGGCGCCAAAACCAAGATTCTGCTCCTCACCGCCACCCCCGTCAACAACCGCGTGACGGACCTGCGCAACCAAATCAACCTCATCGCCGGCGGTAATGATGCCCATTTGCAGGCTCACGGCATCGGTAACATCACGGAGACCGCCCGCCAAGCCCAGAAAAAGTTCGCTGCGTGGGCAAAAACACCGGAGCAAGAGCGCGTGGGCGCCTCCCTGCTGCAGGTGCTGGGGCAAGACTACATCCACCTGTTGGATTTGCTGACCATCGCCCGCTCGCGCAAGCACATCAAAGAGCATTACCGAACAAGCAGCGGGGTGAACATGTTCCCGCAGCGCCTCACCCCCATCAACTGCTACCCGCAGGCGGGGGATGACGGCTTCCTGCCCGTTGCGGAAATCAGCCTGAGCCTCCAAAAGCTCAAAATGGCGGTGTACCGCCCCCTGCACTACGTCTTGCCACACCGCAAAGACTTTTACCTCAAAAAGTACAACCAGCAAATCCGCACCAACGTCGAGTTCTCACAAGAAGACCGTGAAAAGAGCCTCTCCGCCCTCATGACGGTGAACCTGCTCAAGCGCATGGAGAGCTCGGTGGAGGCCTACGCCATCACCCTCAAGAAACAAATTGACGCTACGGAGGCGCTGCTGGGCAAGCTCTCCTCCGCTCAAGAGCTGGAGCTAACGGACGGCATCCCCGACGATGAGCAGGACGAAGACACGGATTGGCTCGGCTCCGCCAAGGTGAAAATTGCCCTGCATGACGTGGACCGCATCAAATGGGCAGCTGAGCTCACGGATGACCTCACCCTCTTGCAGCAGCTGCAAGGGCACATCGACACCGTACGCAAGACGCAGGACTCCAAATTGCGCCAGCTGCGCGAGCTTATCGAGCAAAAGGTGCTGCACCCCATCAACGCGGGCAATCGCAAAGTCATTATCTTCACTGCCTTTGCGGATACAGCCGAGTATCTGTACGCCAAGCTCACCCCCCGGCTGCAGCAAGAGTTCGGTCTGCACTCCGCCATGGTCAGCGGCTCACGGAGCAACCGCTGCACGCTCCCGGGACTGCGCTTGGACCAAGATACCCTGCTCTCCGCCTTTTCCCCGCGTTCCAAGAAGTTCGACCTCACCCGCACGCAGGGCAAGCAGGTGGACATACTCATCGCGACGGATTGCGTCTCAGAGGGTCAGAACCTGCAGGACTGTGACTACCTGATAAACGCGGATATTCATTGGAACCCCGTGCGCATCATCCAACGCTTCGGCCGTATCGACCGCATCGGTAGCACCAACACCTGCATCCAAATGGTCAACATGTGGCCCGTGGCGGAGCTCAATGACTACATCAACCTGGAGCAACGTGTGAAGGACAAAATGAACCTGCTGGATGCCAACGCCACCGGGCATGATAACCTGTTGAGCGAAAAAGAGCGCCAAGAATTCGAGTTCCGTGCCAAACAGCTGCTGCAGCTCAAGGATACCGCCATTGATTTGGAGGATGTGAAGGCGGATGCCACCATCACCGCCCTCAATTTCCAGCAGCAACGTACTGACCTGCAAAACTTCCGCTCCGAACCGAGCCAAAACCGCCCGGAGCTATGGCCCTCCTACCTCGGGGCGGCGGCAGCAGCCTCCGCCACGGTACGCGCGGGCGCCTTTTTCCTGCTCAAGTCGCACGCGGACATCAAGGCGGACAAAAGCTACCCCTATGCCCCGTATTACCTGCTCCACGTGGCGGATGACGGCACGGTGACGCCGCAATTCCGCGATATCAAGGAGATGCTCACCCTGCTGCAAGTTGCCACCTACGGCAGGCACAAGGTGGTAGAGGCTGAGCAGGTAGCCTACGACAAGCGCACCCGCCGGGGGGAGGATATGGCACACTACACCAAGCTGCTCTCCGCTGCGGTGCGCGAGCTGATGGGGGAGGAGAAGGTCACCATCGCGCGCAGCGTGTTCTCCGGTGGCAAATCAATGGTAGGCCGTGGGCGCACTGCCCGCGGGGTGGATGATGTGGAGGTAATCGCCTGGCTTGCCATACTGCCATGATGCCCGAGTTCTTCCAAACCGTGCTCCCCCCTGAATGGGAGCAATACGTGACCCCCTTGCCGAAGGCGGTTCTGCTTGAGCTGCCGAACCTGAAGCGGGGCGACAAAAAGCTGATAACGGAGGTCATACTCCAAGCGTCCATGACTGTGGTCAATGATGACCTGTGGCCCGCCATCCCCGCCGCGACGGATGCGGAGGAACTACAGATGTTCAGCATAGAGCTGCAAGCCACCTGCACCACGGCACAGCGCAAGCGCCTGCAAGAGCTGCTGCACGGCGCACTGCCCCACACCCTGCTGCTCTTGCTGCACGTGGGTGCTAACCGTTATCTCTCCGCCCGCCATGGGGAGTGCAGCATCTGCAGCCCCCTGCCCGATGCGCTGCCGCAGGAGTTTGCGCAGGCGATGAACATACGCCACGGCGCCCCGGCGAACCTGCGCGCCCTCTACAACCGCTGGCTCTGCGCGCTGCATTCCCTCAGCCTGCTGCAGCATGAAAAGCTGCTGCAGCTCGTGCCCACCATGGGCTTCCGCCCCTTTGCCTCCCCGGAGCAGGCCGCGCCATTCCTCAAGCAACTCAATGCCTTGCTGCGTGAGCTCGCCACGCTGGACGCAGCGCTGAAAACCTGCCGCATGCCCGGCAAGCGTGTCGAGCTGGCCAATCGCCGCCACGCCACACGCCAACTCATCATTTCTTTAATCTCAACACCATCATGAACTACACGACCATCACCCCCGATTCGCCAGAGCTTCAATCGCTCTCCCCCATCCACGGCAACCTTGCAGCCCTGCAGCAACTCTTCCCCTCCGTCGTACGCGAGGGTAAGATGGACTTCGACGCCCTGCGCCAGCTGCTCGGTGATGACATCGCCAAGGATGATGAGCTTTACGGCCTACAGTGGCACGGCAAAGCACGCGCCCGCCGCAATGCCCTCACACCCTCCCTCGGCACCCTCCGCCCCTGCAAAGCAGAATCCAAAAACTGGGACAGCACGAGGAACCTCTACATCGAGGGTGACAATCTGGAGGTACTCAAGCTCCTCCAAAAATCTTACGCCGGTAAGGTGAAGATGATCTACATCGACCCTCCCTACAATACCGGCAAGGAGTTCGTGTACCCCGATAACTATCAAAATGGTATCGAGCATTACCTGAAATTGACCGGCCAAACGGATTCCTTCAAAGCCAATGCCGAAACCGGCGGCCGCTACCACACAGATTGGCTCAATATGATGTACCCCCGCCTCATGCTCGCACGTGAGCTACTGAGCGATGACGGCGTGATTTTTATTAGTATTGATGACCACGAAGTAGGAAACGTAAGAGAAATTTGTGACGAAATATTCGGAGATGTAAACAGGATAGGACTAATGACGTTGCTGAGTAATCCTCGAGGCTCCCAAAACAGCAAACACTTATCCTTTGTCCATGAATACATATTTATGTATTCAAAAAATCTTTGTTCTCTCGATATAAAAGGAATTGCTAAAGCTGAAACTAGCCTAGCCGAGTTTAAAGAAATAGACGACAATGGTAGAAAATATAGATTTTTAGGCTTAAGAAAGAGAGGAGGAGCTTGGAGAAAAGAAGATAGGCCAAACATGTTTTATCCCATATATGTAAATCCTGTTAACGGAAAGTGTTCTCTAACTTCTTCCATAGAGTACCCCATAGAAGTAATTCCTAAAAGGCCTACTGGAGAATTAAGTCGCTGGACGTGGAGTAAAGAAAAATTCATCTCAGCGTGCGACACAGTATTAGGAAGAAAAGTTAATAGAATCGACTCAAGTGAATCATGGGATATATTCAGAAAAGACTATATTGACAATGATGACGGGGTTGAAAAAACAACAAAAATAAAAACGATATGGGACGAAAAAGAGACCAATTATCAAAACGCAAAGAATGAAATTAAGAAACTATTTGGTAATTCTGAAATTTTTGATTATCCCAAACCAACTCATATCGTAAAAAAACTTGCCTCCATGCTGTACTGTGAAGATGGAGATATTATTCTTGATTTCTTCTCAGGCTCTTCTTCTGCAGCTCACGCATCTATGCAGTTGAATGCCGAAGACGGCGGCAATCGCCGATTCATTATGGTACAATTGCCGGAGGCGTGTGTGGAGGGCAGCGAAGCAGCGAAGGCAGGCTACAAGAACATCTGCGAGATAGGCAAGGAGCGCATACGGCGGGCGGGAGAGAAGGTAAAGGAAGAAGCCGGGGAGAAGGCGGAGGGGCTGGACATCGGCTTCCGCGTGTTCAAGCTGGACAGCAGCAACGTGAAGCCGTGGGATACGGAAGCGGGCATGCTGAACATGCAGCTGGAGCAAGAGAGCAACCTGCGCCCTGAGCGCAGCAGTGAAGATATATTCTACGAAGTGCTGCTCAAGCAAGGCATTGAGCTGACGGAAGACTGCCACACGCGCGAGGTGGCGGGACACACGGTATACAGCTTGGGCTACGGGCAGTACTACTGTTGCTTTGATGAGCGCATAGGCGATGAGGCGCAGGAACTGGCAGCGGGCATAGCGCTGTGGCATGCGGAGGAAGACCCGGACGGGCAGAGCTGCGTGGTGTATGTGCGCGACACCGCCTTTGACAGTGGCGACATCATGCAGGGCACGCAGGGGGATGAGAGCGATGCACGCAAGAAGAGCTTCTGCCTGACACTGGAGCAAAGCAACATCATGCAGGTAAAAGCCATCTAAGGGGAGGCGGAGCAATGAGCAAGGTAAAACTGCAATTTGAGGCGGACTTGGGCTACCAGCACCGCGCCATCGAGGCGGTGTGCAGCCTGTTTGAGGGGCAAGGGAATGCGGTGAGTCCCTTCACCGTGCTGCTGCCCGGCAAAGAGGGTGACATGGAGGGGCTGCGGCTCACGGACATGGGCACGGGCAACAAGCCGGGGCTGACGGATGCGGAGATACTCCGCAACCTGCTGCGCACGCAGGAAAGCAACGGCCAAGTGCTCTCCACCGGCAAGGCATACGAGGTGGAGGAGCTGAGCGGCAAAAAGCGCAAGGTGAGCAAGCGCGAGGCGTGGGATTTCACCGTGGAGATGGAGACGGGCACAGGCAAGACCTATGTGTACCTGCGCACCATCTTCGAGCTGCACAAGCGCTATGGGTTCAGCAAGTTCATCATCGTGGTGCCGAGCATCGCCATCAAAGAGGGTGTGTTCAAGAGCATCGAGCTGATGCGCGAGCACTTCCGCCACCTGTATGACGGCACGCCGATGCACGCCACGCTGTACGACAGCGCCAAGATAGGCGAGGTGTGTAACTACGCCCGCAGCAACAAGCTGGAGATTATGGTGTGCACGGTGCAAGCCATCACGGACATACAGAAGGAAAAGGAGGAGGAGTTCAACGATGCGCCGCGCCGCAACGGGGCACGCCGAGTGATGTACACCGCGAACGAAAAGACGGGGGGCATGAAGCCCATTGAGTACATACGGCAGTGCCACCCTATTGTGATTGTGGATGAGCCGCAGAATGTGGGCGAAAAGGGAGAGCTGAACGGCATCACCCAACTGAACCCGCTGTGCACGCTGCGCTACTCCGCCACGCACCGCAACCTGTGCCACCCCATTTACACCCTGAATGCGGTGGATGCCTGCGCGCAGAAACTGGTGAAGCACATAGAAGTAGCGGGCCTGACCACCAACAGCACCATGAGCGGGCTGCCCTACATAGCCGTGAAGAATGTAGGCGAAAAAAAGGGAGAGCCCTATGCCAAGGTGACGCTGCTGGCGGACATGCAGGGCAAGAAAAAGGACTACACTGTACATGTTGGGGATGACTTGGAGCTGGTGAGCAACAATGAGCTTTACACCGGCATACGCGTGCAGATGATAGCACAGGACGGCGTGCGCTTTGTGCCGGAAAGCGTGGGATTTGTGGGCTTGGGGCAAAGCAACGCCGGCGCGGATGACCTTGAGCTGGTGCGCCAAATGATACGCGAGACCATTAAACGCCACCTGAAACGCATGGCAGCTCTGCGCCCTATGGGGATAAAGGTGCTGAGCCTTTTCTTCCTGGATGCTGTGGCTAACTACCGCACGTACGGCGAAAAAGGCAGAGAACGCGGCGAATACGCGAAAATCTTTGAAGACGAGTACAGCAAGTTGGCAAGCCTGCCGCAATACCGATGCCTGTGGGCGGACGGTGTGCCCCCGGCAGCGGAGACGGTGCATGATGGGTACTTCTCCATCGACAAAAGAGGCAAAAACAAAGAGCCACAATGGATTGACACCAAGGAAAACAACCAAGCGGGCAAAGATGCAGCCAAGCGAGCCTACGAGCTCATTATGCGCGATAAGGAGCGCTTGCTGAGCTTGGAGGAGCCGCTGCAGTTCATCTTCAGCCACACGGCGCTGCGCGAGGGTTGGGATAACCCCAATGTGTTCCAAGTGTGTGTGCTGAGGGATGCGAACAGCCCCATATCGCGCCGACAGATAATAGGCCGCGGCCTGCGCATTTGCGTGGACAAGCACGGGCGCCGCGTGCGCGAGGATGGCGTGAACACGCTCACCGTGGTGGCAAAGGAGCATTTCAGCGATTTTGCAGCCCACCTGCAGCAGGAGTATGAGGCGGAGGGCATGCGATTCGGCATCGTGACACAGCAACAGCTGGGCGCCATTACCCTGCCCACGGCCGAGGGGCAGGAGCAATTGCTCGGGCAAGAGCTCGGCAAGCAAGTGCTGGCAGCCTGCGTGCAGCTGAACATTGTGGCGGCGGACGGCAAGCTGACGGACGAGGCCAACGAGCAGCTGCAAAGCGGAGCATTCACGCTGCCGCCCGCCTGCGTGGCATGCGTGGAGGAAGCCCAACGCCCCGCCCTGCAAGAGGCTTTGCTGCAGGTGCTGCATGATGCCACCCGCAAGGTCAACATCACGGATGCCAATGAGGTGCGCGAGCTGAAGGTACGCGACAAGTGGAAGGATAACAGGCTCTTCCTGGAGCTGTGGGAGCGCATCAAACACCGCAGCATTTTTGAGGTGAAGTTCAGCACGGAGCAGCTCATCCGCCGCGTGAGCAACAATGTGTTGCATGACCTGATGAACATTCCCCCGGTGAAAATCAGCATCAGCGAAGCGGGGGTAGTGTACCGCCACGGCGGCATCAGCACCACGGAGGTGAAGAGCGCCCGTACCGTGGTGGTGGATACCTCCGCCAACCCCGTGCCGGATATTGTGAGCGAGCTGGTGGACAAAACGAAGCTGACCCGCCGCACGGTAGTGCGCATCTTGCGCGAGCTTCCGCAGGCTGCCTTGAAAAAAGCACAGGACAACTGCGCGGAGTTCCTGCGCCGCATGATTGCGGGCATCAACCGCGAGTTGCAAGAGCTGATGGTGGAAGGCATTTGCTACCGCCCCGTCATTATCGGCAAGCAGGCGTATGACAAGCAGCTCTTCCTCACCCCGCAGCAGGTGGGGGATATCAAGAACATACTGGAGGTGTCCGAAAAGTGCCTGACGGAGCACATTGTGTGCGACAGCGGCTCCGCCCCGGAACGCCGATTCGCCCACGATGCCGATTTGGATGAAAGCGTGAAGTTCTACGTCAAATTGCCGGATAAATTCACCATTCCCACCCCTCTCGGGCTCTATAACCCCGACTGGGCGGTGGTGAAACAGGAAGACGGCGAGGACATCCTCTACTTTGTGGTGGAAACCAAGGGCAGCAGCCTCTCCTCGGACCTGCGCACCAAGGAAAATCTCAAAATTATGTGCGCCCGCAAGCATTTTGAATCCCTCAATGAGCAGCAAAATGCAGGCTCACCCGTGCGCTTCTGCGGCCCCGTCTCGAAACTCAGTGAGTTGTATTGACCTCCGCGAAGCCAAACGCCCACCCCATCACCGGGGTGGGCGTTTGTGTAAGCATGCAACGGACAGCCCCCCCCGATAAATCGGAAGTTGTAGGGGTGATGGTGGGGTAATTTTGCGAGCGCAAGCGCCTGCCACGGCGTAGCTGCGCAGCAGCGAAGACGGGAGCCTAAATTTGAGCCCCGGGGCGCCATAAAATAGCCCGGCGGTGGCCTGCCACGGCGTAGCAAGCGAGCGAAGCGAGACGCGAAGACGGGAGCCCCGCAAGGGGCGGCCTGTGAGGGCGTAGAAAGCGAAGACTCGAAGCCCCAAACCCCGGGAACCGCCCCAAAAAAAATCAATGCGAACCCCGGAGGGGTGGCATAAAGCGTGGCGCAAAAATGCCGCATTGTTTCAAAATGTCGCAAACATGATAAAACACGCGCCCACCCCGGCTCGGAGCTCCCGTCTCCGCGTCTCGCTACGCTCGCTTGCTACGCCGTGGCCGGCCGCTTCGCTACGGTCCTCGCCATTATATGTCGGCCTACGCTGCGTCGCTTCGCTCCGTCGCTCCGGGCTCAATTTTCTTTTTTTACGCTACCCCGGGGTTCCGCGGCTTCGCCGCTCCACCGCCGGGCTATTTTATAGCGCCCCGGGGCTCTAAATTCCGCTCGCCTGCGGCTCGCAATCTGCACGCCAACTTCCGATTTATCAAACGAAGTGTGCGTATTGGCATGCATACGGAGGGGATGATGGCAGGAGTAGCAAGAAAATAGGCTTGCATATGGGGCATGATAATGGTACTCTCAGAGCAACAGCACGTACAGATGGAACTGTAGGTAGCACTAAGATATACAACCATGCCGAGTGTACTGATAAAAACATACGGGTGCCAGATGAA
>CAJGCY010000082.1 GCA_904501955.1 uncultured Akkermansia sp.
ACAGGTTCCCTGGGTTCCATTTAAATTTCTTACCCTAACAGGGGTTCCGCGGCTTCGCCGCTCCACCCCTGCCTAACGTCCGTCGCCCCGCGTTGCGGGGCTTAAAATTCCGCTCGCTGACGCCCTCAATCTGATTTTCAACTTCCGATTTATCGCTCAGCGCAAATAGCGGTGGCAAACACCGACTTTAACAAAGCATTTTCGGGTAAGGGATTCACGAGCTAAAAGCTTGACATCACGCCGAAAAAAGAGTAGATTATCCTCATAAATAACAAGAAATCCACATGAAACTTCGTTTGAACCGCATCTTGAGAAACGCCGTGCTGGCAGCCATGGCGGTGGTGACTGCGACCGCCTACGCAGACACCACCTTGATTTCTGACGGCATCAATAAGGATGACGTCTCAAAATCCGAGCGTTTTTATGATACCGGTAAAGGGTATTATTTCTCGTGGTACCAATATAATAACTATTGGCATGACCTGAAAGACTTACGAAACGACAAAGGGAGTTTTGCCTTTTTGGGGGATGTGTATGAGCGCATGCCCTCCAAGACCACGACCACGAACCATGATTCCCTGACAAATGATGCAAATACCTGCTGGGCGCAAGTGAGCATGAACATGGTGGAATACTGGCATTCCTACTACGGAGTATTCTGCAATGACAGTCGCAAGCTTACCTACGGGCTTTGCTATGATAAGAAGTACCTGGACGAGACCGGTGGCACGCTTTCCTTAAAACAGAATCTTGTGTTCTTGGACACCTTCAGCAATGATGGTGACAGCTTGTGGTCCTACTTGGACTGGTTCATGCTGGGGGATGACGACCCATGGTTCGCCCAAATTACAACAAAGAATCAGGGTGGGTATTGGACGGATTACTTCACGACAAGCTACTCCACCCGCAATTGGTATGCAATATCGGATGGGAATCTGAACGACATAGACGACTTAACCTCCGCCCTGCTGACCACTCTGGGCTATGTAAAAAACACGGATGGCACTTACACGCAGCGCATCAAGGGGCAGATTGTTTACCTCAGCATGGATGCCATAGATGGCGGGGGTGGACACGGCATTACCTGCCACGGCGTGGAGCTGGACGAAAATGGTAAAGTTAAGGCCGTATACGTCACCAATTCCGATGATTTGGAGTATAAGTTATTCAAGCTGTACCTCAAGGCGGACTCAACGAGACTCCTCTTGTATACGAACGAAAAGTGCACGAATTTATGGGAATACTCGAACGCTAACTGGTACATCGATTCCGTCGGTGGCATACGTACCCCGGAACTTCTGCAGGACATGCTGGCAGAATATGAAGATGCCGACAACGCCTTGGTGTGGACGGGTAACACAGCTGCAAACGGCGAGTGGGACCTGGCAGCCGGCTATACCTCCGCCTACTTACCGGATGAAACCACCGGGTGGCACATTGAGGTAGACGGCGACTTTTACGCCGCGTTCTATGATGCGGAGCGAATCATCCGCTTTGATGACAGCGCGAAAAGCGGCAAGGTAAGCGTCACAAACTCCGGCACCGCCCACCGCATGGAGCTGAACAACAAGACGCTGGACTACAGTTTCACCGGCACGGGCAGCAACACGCTGACAGTGGACACGCTGGTGGCAGCAAACGGAGGAACAACAAGCTTCCAACAGCTGCAACTGACCACGACGGAGGCGCTCATCAACAACCACACCATCAGCATAGGTAATGGCGCCAAGTGGATGGGGCAAGCCCAAGTCGCGGCTAAAGGCACGGTAGAGCTGGCAGGGGGCACCCTGGCCCTGACGCAGTTGACGCTCAACGGTGGCAGCCTGAGCGTTACTGCAAACAGCACCATCACCGGCGGCACCATCACCTCCGGCAGCGCTGCAAGCCTGATATTCACCCCGACAGCGAGCGGCACAGCCCCCATGCTCACCATCGGCAGCGGAGTGAGCTTCAGTGGCTCCGCGTTGGACATTGCCATGAGTGGGAGTAACCTGACCTTCGACAGCACCTATGCCCTCATTCGCTTTGAGACTGCGACCGGCAACTGGGCAAGCCTGTTCACCACGGAGCAAGGTGAGCTCACCTACTCCAACAACATCCTCTACCTCATCTACAACCCCGTGCCGAAGCTGAGCTGGAGCGCTACCACCGGCACGTGGAGCCCCACCCAATGGGGAAACAGCGCTACCACAACCAATGATTTACGAGCAGAGTTCACCGGCAACGGCACACGCACGGTAAGCATCAGCGGCGCGGTTTCACCCTACAGCGTGAAGGTGGATAACAGCGGCGCCATCACCTTTACCGGCAGTGGCAGCATCAGCGGCAGCGCCGGCTTGACTAAAACCGGCAGCGGTAGCTTGACCATTAACAACGCCAACAGCTTTACCGGTGGCAGCAGCATCAGCGGAGGCACCGTCAACCTCGGCCATGCGCAAGCCCTGGGCACGGGTACCATTACCGCCACTGACTGCACACTCAACTTCAACGGGGCAAGCATCAGCAACAGCCTCAACATCGTAGGCGACACCTGCATCACCAACGGGCAAGCATACAGCGGAGCGCTGGTGCTGGAGGAAGGAGCGCTGACGGGTGGCAGTTTGCGTTTGAGCAAAAATGCCACGGTGCAATCCGGCAGCATCAGCAATGAGCTGCTCGGCTCCGCAAAAATCACCAAGACCGGCAGCGGAACCGTTACGCTCAGCGGGGCGAATAGCTACAGCGGCGGTACCGCCATCAACGGTGGCACCCTGGTAGCAGGTAATGCCAAAGCCTTGGGCAGCGGTGCCGTCACTATGACCGGGGGCACGCTGAATATGAGCGGAATGGCGCTCAGCAATGCCATTACCGCTACCGGTGGCAACACTGCCCTGACCAACGCCGGCAGCTACAAGGGCGCGCTCAAGCTCACCGGTGGCACACTGACGCTGGCGGGAGGAGACGCGAGCAGTGGCTCACTCACGCTGAGCGGTGGCACCCTCATGCTGGACAACAGCGGGGTAAGGCAAGGAGACACCTTGATGGATGTCAACGGCACACTCACCATCAGTGCAGCGACAAAGCTCGGCTTCACCGGAGCATACACGCTCGGCACGCACGTGTTGTTCGACTTCGGCACCCTGGAGGGCAGCGTCAGCAACCTGACCATGATACCGCAAAACGGCATAGCCCCGGAATACAGCATCTATGTGAAGGGGAACAGCGTCATGCTCGATATCAAGGTGGCAGGCGCCATGCTCATGTGGCAAGGCAGTGCCGGCACGTGGTGCGAAAACGGTGGCAGCTGGCAGCCGGGTAAAGGCTTCAAGCAAGGGGACCAAGTCCTCTTCAATCAAGGTGGCAAGATTACCTTGCAGGGCACATTAGCCCCGGGCGTCATGACGGTTGACATCGCCAAAGCGCTGACCTTCAAGTCGGACAAAAAGCTCGGCGGCAAGCTCACGGGCGGAGCGTCATTAACCAAAAAGGGCACGGCCACGCTGACCCTCAATGCCGACAATCCGGACTGGACGGGCAACATTTACCTGCAAGCAGGCACGCTGACCGCCTCGGGGAACACCTCCTTCGGCACGGGGGATATTTATGCGAGCGGTGGCACACTCAACTTGGCAAGTAAAGCCATAGCTAACGACATTTACGTCACGGATAAGGGCGTGGTGAGCATCATCGGCGGCAAAAAATACACCGGCAACATTGACGTGGATGGCAGCCTTGCCACGAAAACGAACATTTGCCTGGCAGAGGGCGCAAGCCTTACGCTGCGCAGCGGCAAGCACAGTGCTACCGTCAGCGGCAAAGGAACCATGCGCGTTCAAGACGGCAACGTCACCCTGCAAACGGGTAAATACACCATGAGCGAGCTGGAGATTGACAGCAAGCTCATTGTCCAAAAAATCTCACTCGCCCTGCCCAAGAGCGACTCGCACATCCGCATCAACAACGGAGGCTCTCTGACCTCAGCCGGTAAGGTAAGCGCTTGCCACCTCACCCTGCACGGGGGCAGCGTTTCCATGCGCAATGCATCGCCCACCTCCCTCACGCTGACGGGCGATTTCACCGCGGATGATAACGCCACGGTGCAGCTCTACGGAGCGTTCAAGAGCAACACCTTCACCCTGAACGGGGCGTACTTCAGGCTGCGCGGGGATAAAGCGCAGGCCATCACCGTCGGCCAAGAAATGAGCCTCAGCGGCGGGCGAGGCCTCATTACCAACGGCAAGATTACCGCCGGTTGGTTGAATATTGATAGCACCAAGCTCACCCTCGACAGCGCCAAAGCCGCAAGCCTGACGCTCAAGAGCAAGACCGCGGAGTCCTCACTCCGCAAGGCTACCGTAAGCATCAACGGCAGCGTATCTTCCGCCGGCATGCTCCGGCTGACGGAGGGCTCCACCCTGACAACCACCGGCAAGGTGTCCGCCGCTACCTTAACCATGGAAGATGCGACCCTGACCATCAGCAACGCCAAGCCGCAAAGCCTTGCGCTCACCGGCAAAACGGATGCCATGAAAATGCCGCTGACCAGTACCATCACGGACTCTGACATTCTGCTCAACGGCAGCATGAGCGTGGCTGCAAACTTGGTGCTCAACAACTCCACCCTGCGTCTGCGAGATGCCAACACCGCCAAGCCGAAGGCACTGGGGCTGTCCGTGAAGGGCAATTTGACCATCGATGGTGATACGCAGGTCTTCCTCACCGGGGCTCTCTCCGCCAAGAACATGATGCTCAACAGCGGCAGCCTCACCTTGGCTGCAACCAAGCTCACCACCACGAAAGTCAGCGGTATTTTGGGCATCTTCGGCGAGACTCACCTCGACTTGGCCTTTAACGTCACGCAAAAAGACATCAACAAAGGCAAAGCCTACACCTTGTTCAGTTTCAAGGAGTTCGAGGGCAGCCTCGACAACCTGACGCTGGGATACACGGGTGACTACACACTGGCCTTCAACGCCAAGGGGAATGCCATCACGCTGACCATCGATGATGCCGAAGCGTGGAACCAATACGCTGCAGACGTATTGAGCAAGCCGGAGTTCGCCGACGCTGCCCCGGCTGAAGCAGAGGATGCAAGCCTGGCTGACGCCAAGCCCGACGAGGTGAAGGAAGATGCGGAATCCCTGCTGCTGGCCCCTGCCGTAGACGCTGCGGAAGTGGAAGCAGCCCTTGCCAAGGCGGCGGATACACTGGCGCAGAGCACTTGGGGTTCAGTGGGTGCCTCGCGCGCCTTTGCCGGCAGCATCTCCGCCCGTGGCACTCACGCCACCCTCTTGGATGACGGCAAGGGCGCCGCTTGGATTTCCACCATGGGCGGCACACAGCGCCTTTCCTCCGATGGCGGGCACGCCGGGGCGGACTACACCCTTACGGGGGCTGCATTCGGTGTGGAGGCGCTTGTCAGCGCTGACAACGTGCTCGGGCTTGCCCTCGGCAACAGTTGGGGCAAGGTAAGCCCCTTCTCCGCTTACACTGTGGACCAAGATTCCACCCACCTCGGCATTTACGGCAGCCACAAGCTTAATAACACCCTGACACTGAGCTGGATGGCTACCCACACCCGCACGGAAAGTGAGGCAAGCATAGCAGGCATGCGTGGCAAGTGGGCGCAGGATGCCCTGCAGCTCGACACCCGCCTGACTTGGAGCACCCAGCTGACGGAGCGCACCGCCCTCAACGCCTTCGGTGGCTTGCAATACCTTGCTACCGACAGCGGCGAGTTCAACGGCATCCGCACCGGCTCCGTGCAAAACCTCCGCGCGGAAATCGGCGTAGGCGCTTCGCATCAACTCAGCGACAGCACCTTTGCATACGGTGAGCTGAGCTTTGTGGGGGACATGGTGCGCCACAATCCCACGGTAGACCTCGGAGGCTTCCGCACCCACGGCGCTAACCCCGGTCGCATGGGCCTCAACCTCAGCGTAGGAGCCTCTCACCGTCTGAACGAGAACTGGAGCGTGAACGCCGCCTACCATCTGGAGCTCATGCAAAACAGCAACTCCCACAGCCTGAACGTAGGCGCAAGCTACAGCTTCTAAAAGCGCTGCACAACAGCATTTCCAAGCGCGTAGGGCTTCCCCCTACGCGCTTTTGTCTACCCGTGTGACCGAGAAATCGGAAGTTGAAGGTGAGATTGCGAGCCGTAGGCGAGCGGAATTCGGAGCCCCGGCAACGGGGCGCCAGCCCTTAGGCAGGGGTGGAGCGGCGAAGCCGCGCAACCCCTGTTAGGGTAAAAAAAGAAAGGCTCTGTCCTACCAAATGAGGGACGACCAAGTAACACACCCCTACCAAAAAAAATACGGACTAAAAGACGGTGAAGTCTACATAGATGCCAATGGTATCTATAAGTTACTCAAACACAGGTTTAATAAAGCTAGTGTTATCAATCAATTAAAGAACCTATTAAACTCTATACAGAATGCGTGGAATGAACCCAATCACACAACTGGTGTTTTGACGGTTACAGCCAACGCACAACTGAATGGTAAATGGAGGATAGTAATTGATATTGAAGGTGAATATGCCAATCAAATTACCACGATTTTTAACGAATAAAAAACACCAAGTGGTAAGAACTAGCCACCGTCCGTTTTCACGACCTATGGCAACCCAACTTGGTGTCTTCGCGGAAATTATACTCAAAACACCTTCATTGTCAAGCATTGTGTTTATAGAGCCGGAACAGGGAAGTTCCGTTAGATTGAATCTTATTTTTGACAGACCAATCATAAAAAGTGCATAACAGAGAGCAAAGCGCACAAAATTGCCAATATGGCGGGATTGGAGCTTGAAAATCAGCGTCAAGACGTGTAGAATCTCGCGGACGAAAACATACAGCCAGCATAGCATGAAAAACGCACATCAAATGCACGAGAAAAAGGCGGACGGAGCACGCATTTTGGTGATGGTAGCAGCAGCCATCGTCATTCTCATTGGGTTGCGAGAACTACGAGACTTGGTTGTGCCCATCATGCTGGCGGCGTTTCTGGCCATCATCAGCTATTCCATCACGGATGTGCTGCGCAATAAGCTGCGATTTCCGCACTGGCTGGCGGTCGTCTCCACCATCGTGGTGGATGCCGGTGTGCTCTATGCCGTGGGGACACTCATCCGCTTTTTGGCGGCAGATATGCGCAATACCCTGCAAAGCGAAGTAGCCGTAAAGTTCCAAGAAAAGTACAATGACTTGATGTGCTGGCTGGATAACTGGGGACTGGGCGAACAGGCGCGCCAGATTTTTGACTCCCCGCAAAACTACTTCGGGACGGAGCAAATTGTCAATATCTCCCAAGCCATCGGCTCACAGACACTTTCTTTCATGTCCATCACCACCCTGATTCTGGTACTGATGACCTTCCTGCTTTCGGAAGCCCGCTTGTTCCTGCGCAACTTCCGCGCCCTACCCAACAGCGTACAGGGCAAAAACCAGATTATCAATGCCCTCAAGGGCATCCAGAAGTACCTCTTCATCAAGACCATAGCGAGCGCCTGCACGGGCTTGCTGGCATGGTGGCTGTGCGCCTCGCTGGATGTTCCCTTCGCCTTCCTGTGGGGAGTAGTGGCCTACGTGCTGAACTACATACCGACCATCGGCTCCATTGTGGCGGCCATACCGCCCATTCTGCTGGCGCTCATACTGGGCAGCTGGAGTGACACCTTCTTGGTAGCAAGCGGCTACATAGCAATCAACTTCATGATAGGCAACGGCATAGAACCCATCTTCCTGGGCAAGCAATTCGGCATAGCTACCTCGGTGGTGCTGCTGTCCGTGCTGCTGTGGGGCTGGGTGTGGGGGACCGCCGGCATGTTCCTGGCAGTGCCGATTACCGTGCTGATTAAGCTCGCGCTGGAGAACTCGCGCGATCTTTACTGGGTGGCAGCCATCATCGACGATGATGACGAGCACCGCATTCCCGATTTACAAGAAAATAATAATAATAATTAAACACATACCATGCACGCATTCGCATACAAAAACGGCAGCATGCACTGTGAGGGCGTCAACTTGGCGGACATTGCAGCCGCTGTAGGCACCCCCACCTTCGTATACAGCCGCAAAACGATAGTGGAGGACCTTGCGGAGTTCCGTGAGGCCTTTGCTCCGCTGAATGCCCACATTGCATACGCGGTGAAGGCATGCTCTAACAAGGCCATTCTGAACCTGATGGCTCAGCAGGGCATCGGCTTCGACATCGTGTCCGGCGGTGAGCTTTGGCGCGTGGTGAACGCCGGTGGCGACCCCACCCTGTGCACCTACGCCGGCGTGGGCAAGACCGAAGCGGAGATTCGCTACGCTCTGGAGCTGGGCATATACTGCCTCAACTGCGAGAGCGAGAACGAGCTGCGCGAGATTAACCGCATTGCGGGCGAGATGGGCGTGAAAGCCCCCGTCGCCGTGCGCGTGAACCCGCATGTGGAAGCCAACACGCACAAGTACATCACCACCGGCACGAACGAGAACAAGTTCGGGGTGGACATCACCCGCATTGAAGAGCTGTACGCCACCATTGCAGCAGAGATGCCGAACCTGAACATCCGCGGTTTGCAGATGCACATCGGCTCACAGCTGACACAGGTGGAGCCCTTCGTGAAGGCAGTGCAAAAGGTTGCGCCCATTGTGGAGAAGTTCAAGGCTCTCTACAACATAGAGTTCTGGAGCATCGGCGGTGGCATCGGCATCGTTTACGACGGCTGCTTGGCCTCCGGGCAGCAGGAGTGGTGGGATGCCCGCCCGGAGCAAATCACCATCCGCAGCTATGCGGAGGCAATCATCCCGCTGCTGCAGCCGCTGGGTCTCAAGATTTTGCTGGAGCCCGGCCGCCGCTTGGTGGGCAATGCCGCCTGTATGCTGACCACCTGTCTGTATGAGAAGAAGGGCGAGGCAAAAACCTTCAAGATGGTAGATGCCGGCATGAACGACATCATCCGCCCCGCACTGTACGAGGGTTATCACGAGATTTGGCCGGTGACGGAACACAGTGGCGATACCATCACGGCGGACATCGTGGGTCCCATCTGCGAGTCCGGTGATTTCCAGGCGCAGAACCGCGAGATAGCGGATGTGAAGCCCGGTGAGGTGCTGGCAGAAATGAGCGCGGGCGCATACGGGTTCAGCATGGCCTCCACCTACAACTCCCGCCCGCTGGCGGCTGAGGTGCTGGTGGACGGCGACAAATGGCACATCATCCGCAAGCGCCAGAGCTTGGAGCAGATGGTGGAGGGTGAGTGCCTGCCGGAGTAACAACGCGAGACACATGATTACTTTCACCAATCTGACCGGGGTCGATGAAATCGGCGCCAACAGTTACCTGCTGGAGCTGGAGGGCTCCCGCATTGTGCTGGATGCCGGCATGCACCCCAAAAAGGATGGCAACGAGGCGAAGCCGGATTACGGCATCATCGGTGCCGCAGCGCCGGATTGCATCTTCATCACCCACTCACACTTGGACCACATCGGCACCCTGCCCGTCTTCCAAGACGAGTACCCGACGGCGGAGGTCATCATGACGGAGGGTACCGCCAAGGTGGGTGACGCCATGCTGCACAACTCCGTGAACGTGATGACCAGCAAGCGCTTGGCAGAGGGTATTTTCGAGTACCCCTTTTACACGCACGGCGAGCTGGAGCGCGCTGCGCACTCTTGGATTACCCGCCCGTATGGAGAGAGCTTCCGCACCGGATACAACGGCAATGTGCTCGCCACACTGTATGATGCAGGGCATATTCTCGGTTCCTGCGGCGTGCTGTTGGAGAGCAGCACCGGCACCACGGTGTTCTACACGGGTGACGTGCAATTTGAGAACCAGACGCTCATCGGTGGCGCGGATTTCCCGCAAAGTGGGGTGGACATCCTCATCATGGAGTGCACGCACGGTGTAACGGAGCGCGATGCGGACTACACGCGCGAGAAAGAGCTGCGCCGCTTTGCCACAGCCATTCGTGAGGTACTGGAGGGCGGCGGCGCCGTGCTCATCCCCGTATTCGCCTTGGGCAAGAGCCAAGAGCTGTTGTGCGAGCTGGGGCGATTCAAAGAGAAAAAACTCATCCCGGATGTACCGATTTACTTCGGTGGGCTGAGCTCCAAAATCACGCTGGTGTATGACCGTCTGAGCGATACGACTCCGCGACTGAAGCCCGGTTACCGGCTCAAGGACCATGTGGAGACCCACGGCTTGCCCAAGCAGGGCAAAGGCCCGCTCATCGTCAGCCCCGGCAATATCTACTTGGTATCCAGTGGCATGATGAGTGAGCACACCGTCTCTTACAACATGGCCTCACAGGTGCTCCCCCACCCCAAAGATGCCATCCTCTTTGTCGGCTACAGCGACCCGGAATCCCCGGCGGGGCGCATCAAAGCCACACCGCACGGGCAAATTGTGAAGCCCAACGGCAAGGGGCAAGGCTACCCCGTGCTGTGCCGTACGGAGTGCTTCGATTTCTCCGGGCATGCCACGCGCAGCGCGCTCATCAACTACGCCTGCCAACTGGCACCGCAAACGGTGGTGCTGGTGCACGGCGATGCGGACGCCCTGGCCTCCATGCATGCAGAGCTTACGGAAAAACTGCCACAAAGCCGCATCATCATCCCCACGCCGGGTAAGGCTATTCGCTTAGACTGAAGCCACCCGAGCATGAACGCAACACTCCCTTTCCGCCACCGTGGCAGAAAGGGGGTGTTCCCGTTTTAACGGCGGAAAAACTCCTGATTACTCCTTTGCTTTTTTGATGAACTCGCTGAGTTCATCCGTCATGAGCTCAGCCTCCTCAATGCGGGTCACCTCCGCATCTATCTGGTCATCAATCTTCTTGATGGCTTTCTCATACTTCTTGCGCTCAGCATCCATGGCTTTTTTCTTGGCCTCTTCACTCACCCCACCGCCATTTCCGGAACCACCCATACCAATGGTGCGGTCTGCGCCCAATTCCTCATCTGTCTCTTCCTCCTCGAACAGCAGCTTGAAGCTGCGGATGGAAGCATTGCGAGAACGCTCATCCTCAATCTTTTTCACCAAAATAAGGGCTTTTCTCTTTTTGACAATGTATTCCTTATAGTACTGAGCCGCCTCTTTGCGAGCCTGCTTAGCTTCTTGCTTGGCTTGCTTGCGCTTTTCCTTGGGGGAAAGCTCCGTATTACCACCGTTCGACCACTGAGCCTGTGCTACGGGCTCACAAACAGCAAGTGCCAACAATATGCAAAGAGAGAGAATTTTCATAT
>CAJGCY010000083.1 GCA_904501955.1 uncultured Akkermansia sp.
AAAAAAGAAAATTGAGCCCGGAGCGACGGAGCGAAGCGACGCAGCGTAGGCCGACATATAATGGCGAGGACCGTAGCGAAGCGGCCGGCCACGGCGTAGCAAGCGAGCGAAGCGAGACGCGAAGACGGGAGCTCCGAGCCGGGGTGAGCGCGTGTTTTTGGTGTTTGCGGCATTTTGAAACAATGCCGTATTTTGAGCCACGCTTTATGCAACCCCTCCGGGGTTCGCATTTGTTTTTTGGGGCGGTTCCCGGGGTTCCGCCCCTTGCGGGGCTCCACCGCCGGGCTATTTTATGGCGCCCCTCCGGGGCTCTGAATTCCGCTCGCTGACGCTCGCAATCCGATTTTCAACTTCCGATTTATGGAGCTGTTTATCCCCTGGGGTACGTTTTCTCCTCGGGGCTTTGAATTCCGCTTAACCGCGGGCATGCTCGGGGCTAAATTTGCCGGCGGAGGCGGAGGGTGTAACCGGCGGGGGCGAACCGGAGCTCCATGCGGTCGATGAGCTGCCAGAGCATGTGGCGCTGCGGGGAGAGGTAGCGGGTGCGGAACTCGCGGTACATGGTGGCGTAGCGCGTGCTGAGAAACACCTGCTCATAGTAGGCATCCGGCATGGTGGCCCCGCCGAAGTAGTGGCGCTGCACAAACTCACGCGCGGCGCAAATGGCGTGCCCCTCACAGATGGTGAACCCCTCCCCATCCTCTTGCAAGCCGAGCTTCGGGTAGCGCATGTAGAAGAAGCAGTGTGCCAGCTCATGCACCAAGGTGTCATTGAGCAGCATCTCGCGCATGAGCCTGCTGTCCTCATCCGTCGCCTCCGGTAGTGCTGCGGTGAAAAAGCGCATGCGGTAGCGCACAATGAGGTTGCTTGCCGCCCACTGTGTGCCGCCGGTGTGGCGGCCGTCGCCCACCTCCACTTGAATGGGGATGAGCGATAAATCCGGGGCGGGCAAGCCATCCACCTTGTACAGCTGCGGGTCACGCTTCATCTCCTCCAGCACCAGCTGCAGGCGGGTGCGTATGCCGGCGGCATCTTCCCCGCAGGTGGCCAGCCGGTGCGCCAGGGGGGAGAGCTTCACCGCTTCATCATAGCTGACGCGCTGCCGCGCCGGCGGTGTAGCCGTTTCTTGCGCCGGGCAAAGGGCTGCCGGCAGCAGGCAAAGGGTGGCTATGCTGCGTAACATGGCAGGGGGACATCAGCAGGTGAGGGCATTCTTCGCCAAGCCGGCCAAGGCGGTCTCCTTGTACCCTGCGTGCAGGGCGCGACCGGTTTCATCCATGGTGGCAATGACGCTGTCCAAGCTCACGTAGTGCGAGCCGTCGCCGCGCAGGGCCAAGCGCGTGGCGTTCACCGCCTTCACGGCGCCGATGGCGTTGCGCTCAATGCAGGGCACCTGCACCAGGCCACAGATGGGATCGCAGGTGAGGCCGAGGTTGTGCTCCATGGCAATCTCCGCCGCGTTCTCAATCTGCTCATTCGTGCCACCCATGGCAGCAGCCAAGCCACCCGCAGCCATCGAGCAGGCCACGCCTACCTCACCTTGGCAGCCTACCTCCGCGCCGGAGATGGAGGCATTTGCCCGGTACAGACTGCAAATGGCGGAGGCCGTGAGCAGGAAGATTTCCTTACCCTGCTCCAAGGTGTAGGGGGAGGATTTGGCGCCGTAGCGCTCATAGTAGCGCAGCACCGCGGGCATAATGCCGGCGCTGCCCATGGTGGGGGCTGTGACCACGCGGCCACCGGCGGCGTTCTCCTCAGCCACGGCGAATGCCCACAGGTTAATCCAGTCGATGATGGTGAGCGCATCCGTCTCGTTGCGGTGGAAGAGGTGCTCTAAGCGTTTGAAGATGATGGGGGCGCGGCGGGCGAGCTTGAGCGGGCCGGGCAGGGTGCCGGGCGTGGCAATGCCGCGGTCGATGGCGGCGCTCATGATGCGGCAGATGTTCTGCATGCGCTTGCGCACCAGCTCGCGGAAGCGCAGCGCGCTCTCGTTGGCCATGACTACCTGCGCGATGCTTTTCTCCTCCTCGCGGCAGATGTTCATCAACTGGTCGCACGAGTTGAAATTGTACGGCACGGCGACTTGTGAGACAGGGGTGCTGCCCATCTCTGCTCGGCGTCGGATGGCGCCACCGCCTATCGAGAAAAAGTACTCCTCATGCAGCAGCTCGCGCTCCGCATCCCACGCGCGGCAGCGCATGCCGTTGGCGTGCTCCGGCTGGGTGATGTCGAACTCCAGCGTGATGTCCTGCTCCATGCAGAAGCCGATGCTGTGCTCTCCCCCCAGCAGCAGGCGCCCCTCGCTCTGCACCTTGCCGATGTGGTCGATGCTCAAATCCAGCGTCTCCGCCTCCAGCCCCAGCAAGCCGTACACCACTGCACCCGGTGTGCCGTGCCCCTCTCCCGTGAGCGCCAGTGAGCCGTACAGGCTTACCTGCACGCTGTTCACGCGGTGCAAGCTCCCCTGTGCCCGCAGGTCATTCACAAAGGCTGCTGCTGCTCGCATGGGCCCCATCGTGTGCGAACTGGAGGGCCCTATGCCGATGGAAAATATGTCGAATAAACTCGTGTACATGAGCGTCCTGCGGCCCGGGGATTCTCTCTTCTTTCCTGCCGCTCCCCAAGTATGCCACATTCCTACCGTTTTGCAAGTGTTTTCTGTCACTATTTGCTCCGGGTGATAAATCGGAAGTTGGCGAGCAACAAAATCTATCGGAGCATGGGACTTTAGTCCCACAAATACGCGCGGGGCTAATCCATAAGAGGGACTAAAGTCCCTCGCTCCGAGTGAATGAATGTTACAAATCCCCCCCCGTCAAATTCCGATTTATCGGGCGGATGCTGAGCTTGCGGGAATGGAATTAGCAAATTTTGCAGGCTAAATCAAGAAAAACTGCATTTAGCCTGCAAAATTTGCTATTGTGAGGGGTGAGCTTACCGGCCGCGGGTGGTGGCGGTGGGGGAGCTCAGTCCTCTTTGCGGAACATCTTTTCCACGTATTTGGCAATCATGTCCACCTCAATATCCACGACGGCGCCGGGGGCGTAGGTGTGCATGATGGTGCGTGCCCAGGTGTGCGGGGTAATCCAGAACTCCAGCTCGCATTCCTCCGCATGAATGGCAGCGATGGTGAGGGATACGCCGTCTATGCAAATGCTGCCTTTATCAATGGTGTAGCGCAGGTATTCCTGCGGGATGCGGATGCGCACCATGTGATCCTGCCCCACAGGGGTGATGGCGGTGACGGTGCCGGTGGAATCCACATGCCCCATGACGAGGTGGCCACCGAAGCGGCCGTTCGTTCCCATGGCGCGCTCCAGATTGCACAGGGAGCCCACCTGCAGGGTACCCAGCGAGGTGACGCGCATGGTTTGGGTGAGCAGATCGAACTCCACGCGGGTGCCCTCTACGCGGTCCACGGTCAGGCAGCAGCCGTTCACGGCCACGGAGTCGCCGAGGGCGAGCTCTGCCGCAAAGGGGATATCAATGGCGTAGCGCGCCCCCTTTTCGATGGGGGTGCGCTCGATGACGGTGCCGGTGCACTCAACAATACCGGTAAACATGGTGACGTGTGTTTATTTTGCAACTGACTCCTGCTGTGCGGGCGCTGCCTGCTCCGGTGCTTTGGCGGACGGGCAGGTGAGGATGAACATCAGGAACATGATGACGGTGGGCAGGAATGCCCAGAGGAAAAGCTTGATGGCGTTGATGCCGCCCTTGAAGTACTTGCCCAGAATGGCCTGACCGGCGGGGTTCGGGGCATTGGCAATGACGGTGAGACCACCACCCGTCACGGCACCGGCGACGATGGCGTACTTGATCTGCTCTTGCAGGCCGGGTACGGTGCTGGCCAAGTAGGTGACGGAGGCGTTGTCGTTGAAGGCCGTCAGCACGCTGGCCACACCCATGGTGGCGGTGGCGCCGAGGTCACCGAGCGCCTGCAGCACGGGCTCCATCCACCAGCCCTGCACGCCGCCCAGCGTGACCAAGCCGGCCAAGAAGAAGGCCACCAGCAGCGGCACCTTGATGGTGACGTGGTTCTGGTACTGCGGGGTGGCCACGGTGAAGCCGAGGAAGAAGAGGAAACCACCGATGAAGAGGGCGGGGTGGTGGTTGAAGTATACCGTCCAGCCCAAGAAGAAGATGGACACCAGGTATACCCACACGGGGATGTTGTCTTGGCGGTCCTCCCATGAGGTGGGCACGGCGTGCTCGAAGGCCATTTGCCCGCGCTGCACCTCAGCCAAGCGGCGGAACTCCGTGCGGAAGATCATGAAGTAGATGAGGTTGGCCGCGACGATGCCCACCACGGCCTTCCAGCCGAAGTTCAGGAACATGTGGCCGAGGCCGAAGTTCCACTTCTCGGAAATCATCACAATGGGAGGTGCTGCAAAGTGCGTGAGCGTGCCGCCTACGGACACGTTCACGAAGAGCAGGGCGAGCGTGGCGTAGCTCAGTGAGGCACTGGGCTTCAGTTGGTAAATCTTCTTGCTCAGCAAGATAGCGGCCAGAGTCATGGCTGCGGGCTCTGTGATGAAAGAGCCCAGCAACGGGGCAATGCACAGCACGGAGAGCCACCAAGCGGCAGGCGTGCCCTTGCCCAGAGCGGCGCCCTTCTTGAGCATGTTCTCCGCCAAGCGGTAAATGGGGCGGGAGGCTGCAATCACCATCACCACGGCCACGAACAGTGCCTCTGTGAATACAACATCATGGTCGATGTAGGCCAAGAAGTCCTCCATCGAGTAGTAGTTGATGCACACGATGGCGAAGGGGATGACCCACAGGCCGAACACGACCTCTACCTCACCCAAGAAGTGCAGAATGGTGGAGGTGAAGGACACCGGCAGGCGTTGCTCCGGGTGCTCGATGCGGAACTTCTGTGCGCGCAGGGATTCTTTGTGCTTTTTCTCCAAGTGGTGCGCGTAGGAGGAGATTTTCGGCGCGAGGAAGGTGTGCAGCACTGCCAGGAAGAAGATGATGGTGGCGGCGAGGTTGAAGGGATCTTTCTCCACACGGTGGCAAAGCTTATCCCACAGGGCCATGCCTTCCTCCTCCGCAGCGTAGTCGCGCAGGGGGATGGGGAATTTGGCCGCTTGCTTTTTAGCACCGTGACCGCCGGCGTGCTCCTCCGTAGCATGGGCGTCCGCTGCCGGGGCGGGGGCTTTTGCAGCAGGCTGCTCCGTGGTGGGGGCGGCAATTGTTGTCACTTGTTCCTCAGGGGTGGGCGCTGTGGTCTCCTGCGCAAGGGCGAAGCCACCGGCCAGCACCATGGTAATCATGGCTGTCAATTGAAGAAAAAATCTCATACGTTCAAATCTGTTACCAACGTGAATACTAGCATATTCCGCCCCGCTTGGCGAGTTAAAAATGAGCCCCATTCCGCAAAATGAGGCTCCTTTTTCGTAGAGTGGGCTCTATATGCTTATTTTTTGCCGTTTTTCTTGCCTTTTTTGGCGGATTTATCGTCGGCGGGGTTCAAAACTTCCGCCTCGCCGCCACTCTTGCGGAGACGCTGCGCAGCGGGGAGCTTGAGGCGCAGTTTCACGCGTTTGGTGCGGTGGCCTTGCTTGACGCGTACGGTTTTGGTGGTGAAGCGACTCTTGTCCACAGTGTGGGCCTTGCCTGCGGCGGAGGGGGTGGGGGCGCTCTTTGCGCCTTCTGTCTCACGGCGCACAATCTCGTTCATCACGGCTTGGCGCTCAGCCTCCTCGGGCGTGACTTCCGGTTGCTGCTCTGCCGGGGTGTCCGTAGGCTGCTCTGCCGGGGTGTCCGTGGGTTGCTCTGCCGGGGTGTCCGTGGGTTGCTCTGCCGGGGTGTCCGTGGGTTGCTCTGCCGGGGTGTCCGTGGGTTGCTCTGCCGGGGTGTCCGTGGGCTGCTCCGACGGGGTGTCCGTGGGCTGCTCTGCCAGGGTGTCCGTGGGTTGTTCCGCCGGGGTGTCCGTGGGCTGCTCTGCGGGCTTCTGTTTCTTGAGTTTGGCGGCCTCATCCTCCGGTTTCACTTCCGCCACGAGGTCAGCGCCGGGTGCCTTGGCGTTATCCGGGTGGTTGCGGAGGAAGTTATCGAACTCCATATCAGGCTCCGCACCGGCCTGAATGGCGCGGTCATAGGCGCGGGCTGCATCCGGAATGCGCCCCATCTCCGCGTACAGGCGAGCCATGTTGTAGTGAGCATCCGCGAGGGTGGGTTTCAGCTTCACGGCGGCTGCAAAATGGCTCAGAGCGCGCTCTGTTTCGCCGTTAATGCCCTCAATGTTAGCGAGGTAGAAGAATGCTTCCGCATTGGCGGGGTCAAGCTCGATGGTGTAGGCGAACATCTGGGCTGCCTCCTCCATGCGGTCCAAGCGGTAGTAGCTGATGCCCGCCAAGAAGTAGGAGATGGGCAAATCCGGCGCGAGGCGAGTGGCGCGGCTGAGGTACTCGATGGCCTCTTCGCACTTGTTGCGGTACAGCAAGATGGTGCCCAAGTTCACCAAGCCTGCTACGTGGTCCGGCTGGTGGTCATAAAGGGTGCGGTACAGCTGCTCCGCAGCGGTGTAGCGCCCCTTGGAGAAGGCTTTGTCCGCTTGGTTGGCGAGGGTCTCGATGGTAAGGCCACGTCGCACGGCCTCCGTGCCGGCCTCATCCGGCTGCCCGGGTATGGGCTCTCCCTTGCGGATGGATTCAATCAGCTGGCGCTCGGATTCCGTGAGCTCTACACGGCTTTCGTTCTCAAGCTGTTCCAGCTGGGCGAGCATCTCAGAGTTTTCGCTTTTGAGCTGCTTGTACGCGTCAATCAGCATGCGGCGGCCTTCTTCCTGCACCTCGATGGTGCGGCGCTGCTTGGCGATGATTTCTTTGAGCACGCGGGCTTCTTCCGCCAGGGCGGGGTCCACCGTGGGCTGGGCAGCCTGTGCAGCAGCGGCTGCTTCCAAGTTGTTCAGGCGCTCCGTGAGCTCTGAAACACGGTGGCGGTAGCCACGGTTCTCATCATAAATGGCAGTCAGCTGGTCGCGCAGTTCCTCCACCTCATCACGGGCGGCCTCCAGCTGGCGGTTCAGTACGTCATTTTCATCCGCAGAGCCGGCGATGGTGGCTTCCAGCTCCTCCACGCGCTGCTTGGCTCTCTCCAGCTGCTCAGCGAGGGTCAGGTTTTGGTCCAGCAGAGCTTTGGTTTTCTCCGGGTTGTTCAGCTCCACGATGGCGCGCAACTGCTCGTTTTCCGCCTTCAGGGCGTCGCGTTCCTTGGTGACTCGCTCCAACTCCGCTTGGGTTTCCGCCAGCTTGGTGCCCAACTCCGCCGCGCGGGCCTCAGCCTCTTCACGGGCTTGCTCTGATTCGCGGAGCTTGGCCTCGGTTTCCGCGAGTTTGCGGGCGTATTGGGCTACCAGTTCGTTACTGTGGTGGCGCTCTGTGGCGATTTCTCGTTGCAGGGTTTCATAGCGCTCTTTGTACATTTTCATGTCCATCTGAGTCGCTATCAACTCCTTTTGAATCTTCTTGTACTGTGCATCCAGCTCTGCGTAGGCGCGAGTCATGCGTGAGCACTCTTCTTTCAGGCGTGCCAGTGTGTTGTAAAGATCCGGATCCGTCGTGTCGTAATTCGGCAGGCGCACTTTGTCCGGGTCTATGTAGGGGGTGCCCGGGGTTTCCGGTATGTTCGGGATGATGGGGGTTACCTTCGGCACCGAGCTGCCCGGCTGGCGCCCCGTGGGTATTGCTGCCCCGGCGGAGGCTTTTTTGTACTCAGCCATGGATTTTGCCAGCTTTTCGCGGCGGTAGCGCACCATGTCGGGCTTCCAATCCGGGAAGTCGCGCACCAGCGTGGCCAGCACTTTCTCCGCCTGGCGTCCTTTCTTCATGGCTGCGCCGTAGTTGCCCTCTTTGGCCAGTTTCTCTGCATCTTTGCACAGACCGAAGGCTACCAAGAAGTATTCCGACGGGTCGGCCGGCTTTTTGTTTCTGCCTGCACCGGTGGTGCTTACGTTGCTATAGGATTGAGCGTAAACAACATCGCTCGCCAAGAGAACGAGTCCCCCCAGCGCTATGCTGACGTATGTGGAAAAAGCGGCCATGCAGATAATTTTCTGTATATCTTACCTGATTCTTACTTCAAATCAAGCAAGAATCGTGTATGCATTTATTTTTAGTGCATTTTGCTGCATTCCCCCGCGCGGGGTGCATAATTTGCTTGCAAGGTGCCCCCCGATGGCGTATGGTAGTGGCATGTACATAGAGGACCAATTAGCCGAGATTCGTGCCAACATAGCTGCGGCCGCTCGCAAAGCCGGCCGCGCGGAGGATTCCGTGGCGCTGTTGGCGGTGAGCAAGACTTTTCCCGTGAGCGACATCATGCATGCCTATGCGGATGGCCAGCGCTTGTTCGGAGAGAATCGCCTGCAGGAGGCCATGGAAAAAATGCCCGCCATGCCGCAGGATTGCGAGTGGCACCTCATCGGCCCCTTGCAGCGCAACAAGGTGCGCAAGGCGCTTGAGCACGGCTTCTCCCTGCTGGAGGCGGTGGACTCCCGCAAGCTTGCGGAGGCCATCTCCCGCATTGCCGGCGAGCTGGGGGTGACGGCGCGCATCTTGCTGGAGGTGAATGTGGATGGCGAGGAAAGCAAGCACGGCTTCACCCCCGCAGGCTTGGCGGATGAGTGGGACTCACTGGTGGCGCTGCCGCATCTGGAAATCCGCGGCCTGATGTGCATACCCGCCCCCACGGAGACCCCGGAGGGGGCTCGCCCCGCCTTCGCTGCCCTGCGCCACTTGGCGGAGGAGCTGCGCGCCCGCGGCCCCCTGCCGCTGCCGGAGTTGTCCATGGGTATGAGCCATGATTATGCCGTCGCGGTGGAGGAAGGCGCCACCATTGTGCGCGTGGGTTCCGCTATTTTCGGCAAGCGCGGGTAAACCGATTGCTCCCGATTTAATCAGTGCAATAAATCGGAAGTTGGCGAGCGCAAGCGAGCGGAATTTGAAGCCCCGATAGGGGCGAAAGACAGTAGCCGGTGGTGGAGTCGCGAAGCGACGAAACCACCGGTAGGCTCCCCCCTAATATTCGAGCCCGGAGCGACGGAGCGATAGCGACAGAGTGGAGGCCGACAGAATGCGATGCTTTGTGTTTTTGGTGTTTTTGTGGCGATTCGCAATACCCGCAACTCATTAACAACAAAAAGACACGCGCCCGTCCCGGCTCGGAGCGTCGCTTCGCTCCGGTCCTCGCCATTATATACCACCCCTCCGGGGTTCGCATTTGTTTTTGGGGGCGGTTCCCGGGGTTCCGCCCCTCGCGGGGCTCCACCGCCGGGCTATTTTATGGCGCCCCTCCGGGGCTCTGAATTCCGCTCGCCTGCGGCTCGCAAAATTACCCCACCATCTCCCCTTCAACTTCCGATTTATCGAACGCCGCCATGGCGGTGGCAATCGTATACTTTAACAAAGCATTGACTTTTTACTTGACCTCGATGGGTAAAAAGCGATAATGAGGTGACAAACTGAAACGCAAAAACATGAAAAAGGCATTATTCTCCATTCTTGCAGCTGCCGGGCTCATGCTCGGCGCTTGCTCGCCCACGTATGATAAGGATAACCCGGAGGAAAGCGTAAAGACCATGACGGAGAAGCTTTCTCCCCGCCAGCAGGCGGAACTCGCCCAAGCTCTTGCGAATATTTCCTCGAAACTCAGCGGAGATGCCGACTACATAGGTGAAGCGCTGGATGGCAAAACGGCTGAGGAGATTGTGGACTACTCCGCCAATATGGCGCAGGATGTGTTTGTAAGCGTTTCCGCTCCCTCTCTGGCTTACACGCCGGCACCTGCTCCCAAGCGGACCAAGACTTCCGCACCTAAGCGCCGCCCCTCCGGCCCGCCCCGTGTGGATGTTGATAACTTTGAAGCCAGCTTGGAGGAGGTGCGTAAGTCCCTGAACATTGCTGAGCAGTTGGAATTTGCCGAGGCTCTCATGGGGCTTAGTATTTTGTACGCCGGCAATGAAGAGGGCTTGAAGCAGTTTATCGACGGTAAAACCGGTCGTGAGATTATTCTCCTTAGTAAATAAAGTCTCTTAACAGTTAATACACAAAAACGGCATGCATCGAGATGCATGCCGTTTTTGTGTAAATGCTTGTCGTGCAAATTACATGCACATGCCGCCGTCGCACACCAGCACCTGGCCGGTGACGTAGCGTGCCTCGTCGGAGGCGAGGAAGAGTGCGCAGTTCGCGATGTCCTCCGGCTTGCCCATGTCGCGCATCGGGATGCGGGCGAGAATGGCCTCACGTGCAGCCTCGGGAATGGCATCCGTCATCTCCGTGGCGATGAAGCCGGGGGCAATGGCGTTGCAGGTCACCTTGCGGCTGGCGAGCTCTTGAGCCATGGACTTGGTGAAGCCGATGACGCCTGCCTTCGAGGCGGAGTAATTGGCCTGGCCCACGTTGCCGGTAATGCCGACAATGGAGCTCATGTTGATGATGCGGCCGGCGGGGCTCTTCATGAGCGTGCGCTGCAGCGCCTTCACGAAGAGGAACACGCTCTTGAGGTTGGTGTCCATCACGGCGTCCCAGTCTGCCTCTTTCATGCGCATCAGCAGGGTGTCTTTGGTGATGCCGGCGTTGTTCACCAGAATATCCACCGTCGGGTACTCTGCCAAAATCTCCTTCACGCAGGCCTCTACGGCTGCGGAGTCCGCCACGTCGCACGGGAATGCCTTGCAGCTCTCCGGGAACTCGGCGTTAATGGCATCTGCCGCGCCACCACAGGAGGCCGGGTTGCGGGAGATGAGGATTACCTTGGCACCCTCCTCAGCGAAGCGGCGGGCGACGGCGTTGCCGATACCGCGACCGGCTCCTGTTACGATAGCAGTTTTTCCTGCGAGTCTTTTCATGGTGATGCTATTCTACCTTAGAGCGAACTCTAAGGCAAGCAAAAAGCATTCAGCCCGGTGAAGAATTTTCGATGCCTTGTTCACTTGAAATGATTTGTTATGGTGGGCCCTGTATGGCCGATCACCACCAAGCTGCTTGGTAAATCGGAAGTTGAAAATCAGATTGCGAGCGAAAGCGAGCGGAATTCAAAGCCCCGCAACGCGGGGCGACGGACGTTAGGCAGGGGTGGAGCGGCGAAGCCGCGGAACCCCTGTTAGGGTAAGAAATTTAAATGGAACCCAGGGAACCTGTGGTGACAGAATGCGTGGCTTAA
>CAJGCY010000084.1 GCA_904501955.1 uncultured Akkermansia sp.
CTTGCTACGCCGTGGCTCGCCGGTCCTCGCCATTATATGTCGGCCTACGCTGCGTCGCTTCGCTCCGTCGCTCCGGGCTCAATTTTCTTTTTTTACGCTACCCGGGGTTCCGCGGCTTCGCCGCTCCACCGCCGGGCTATTATATAGCGCCCCTCCGGGGCTCTGAATTCCGCTCGCTATCGCTCGCAAACTGTTCTTCAACTTCCGATTTATAGGGCAGTCCGGCAATGATCAAACAAACCGTCAATTTTCATTGCTAGAAAATACACTGCACCCGGTGCTGCAACTGGGCAACACCGGGTGCGTGTAAGTTTGCTACTGTGCGCAGGCTTTACTCAGCCACCGTAACCTTGGCATTGCGTGCCAACAGGTCAAGCACCTTGGAGGTGATGATGGAGAGGCGGATACCGGTCATGCGGTTCTCGCGCTGCAGCTTGCGGATGAAGCTCTTGAGGTTGTTCTCGCGAGCTTGGCGAGCCATGTTCTGGATGGCGTCCAGCATCTCGGCATCCGTAGCGGAAATGTGCTCGCGGTGAGCGATCTCCTGCAGGGCGAAGTACACGCGCAGGTTGCGCTCGGTCTCAGCCTTAGCCTCCTCGCGCAGGGCGTCCATGTCCTTAGCGGCATCATAGTTACCGGCCTGGATAGCGGCGTACATCTTGCGCTGTACGGTGTTCTCATTCTCACGCTCTACGAGCTCTGCGGGCAGAGCGAAGGTGAGCTGGTCAGCCAGCTTCTCGGAGATCTGGTCAGCCTTGGCCTCATCATTGCTGCGCTCCTTGTTGTGCTTGAGGTTCTCGCGCACGATGTCACGAATCTCCTCCATGGACTTACCGGGCAGAGCGGTAGCGAAGAGCTCCTCCGTAACGGCGGGCACCTGCTTCTCGCGCACAGCCTTCACCGTGCAGTGGAACACAACCTCCTTACCGGCGATGTCGGAGATGGGGAAGTCCTCCTTGAGCGTAGCGGTGATGTCCTTGCTCTCACCGGCGGAAACGCCCACCAAGCCATCAGCCAGCTCGGGGATGAAGCGGTCATCCTCCAGGCTTACCCAGTAGTCCTCACGGCCCTCCATGAAGCCTACGGCCTTGCCGCAGTACTCAGCGGTGGGCTTGCCCTCTACCGTCGTCTTGAAATCAACAACTACCACGTCACCCTTGGCGGAAGCGCGCTCTACCACCTCGTGACGAGCGGAAGTCTCGGCATACTTGTTGAGGGTCTCATCCACCTCAGCATCCGTCACCTCCGTGGAGGGAACGCTCACCTCAATACCCATATACTCCGGCAGCTCGAAGTCCGGAACGATGGTAAGAGTAGCAGTCAGGGTGTAAGCACCGTCCTCTGCAAACTCGCCCTGCGGGGTGCCGAAGTCAAGCACCTTCAGGTCGGGGTTCTCATCCAAGCACTTGTCCTGGAGCTGAGCCTTGAGGCGGCTCTCCAACTCCTCCTTCACCTCAGCGGCATAACGCTTCAAGACCACGCTCTTGGGAGCCTTACCCGGGCGGAAGCCGGGGATGCGTACGTTCTGGGCATAAGAAGCAATAATGCCATCCTTCACGGAGGCTACATCAGCTGCCGGTACGCTAGCCTTAAGCTCTACCTGGCAATCACTTGTCTTGTTAATGGTAATTTCCATAATTATTGAGGATTGAAAATTGCAGAAAACTGTTGGTCTATTTTGCCACATATCACCCTTTTTGGCAAGCCGATAGTGTGTAATGACAAAGTTTTTCAGCAAAAAAAGGCAGCATTCGGGGTGAGGCAACACGGTCCTCCACGCGTAGGGCTGTGTTTTTTTGCTTGTCATGTGGCCGCGATTTTGGTATTTAATAGAACGATTACGGGTTAAACCATCACGCACTATTATATAGTCATGAGCACAAAATACCTATTCCCCCTAATGGCGCTCAGCTTGGCCACCGCTACGGCAGGCGAGCGTGAGTCTTTCGATTTTGATTGGAAATTCAAATACTTCGGCGGTTATGACCCGGCTTTGGCGGGCTCCGCTGCTGCTGCAAACTCTCACCAAGGTGGTCACGCCGCGTCCAACGCAGTGGATGGCAACTTGGACACCCGCTGGTGCGCCCCGGACCAGAAAGCCGGCCACAAGCTGCTCATCCGCCCCGGTTTCGATGACCCCGTTAAGCTGTTTTTCATCTACTGGGAGAAGGTGTGCAACTTTGATGTTGTCATCACCGTCAAATGCAAGAACGGCAAGGTGTTCACCGAAAAGTTCAACGCAGGCGGTCAGGCTGCAGCTTTCATCATGATGCAGGATGACCCCCAGCCCATTGACTCCGTACTTATTACTGTAGAGGGCGGCACCTCCCGCTCGCAGTGGGCAAGTATCCGCGAGGTTATCTTCACCGGCGTAGACAACAAGCCCATTCCCGTCAAGCAGGGCGAAAGCGCCTATGTGCACGCCCTGCCCACCGCCTCTGAGGAGGGCTACAAGCCCGTGCAGCTGCCCCACGACTGGGCTATTGAGAGCGACTTCCTTGCCAATGAGCCGAACGAGACCGGCAAACTCCCGTGGAACGGCTGGGGCTGGTACCGCAAGAACTTCGATGTACCGGCTGATTTCGACCCCGCCAAGGATCGCTACTACTTGGATTTCGAGGGCGTGATGTCCAACCCCAAGGTGTACGTGAACGGTCAGCTCGCCGGTGAGTGGGCTTACGGTTACAACTCGTTCCGTGTGGACCTGACCCCGCACCTGAAGGCAGGCGAAAAGAACCTGATTGCCGTGATGGCCAGCAACCTGCCGCTCTCCACCCGCTGGTACCCCGGCGCAGGCATTTACCGCCACGTGTGGCTGGAGAAGACCGGCCCCGTGCACCTCACCCAGTGGCCCACCTACATCACCACACCCAAGGTGAGCGAGGACTCCGCCACCGTTAAGGTGCAGACCACCGTCACCAACACCGGCACGGAGAGCGCAGAAATCGTGGTACAGCAGCAGGTGGCAGGCATTCAGGCCTCCCCCGCCACCATCACCCTCGCCCCCGGCACGGAGGGCGTGGTGGAGCAGGAAATTCAGCTCGCCGACCCCAAACTCTGGAGCTGCGAGTCCCCCGAGCTCTACACCATGGAAACCACCGTGCTGATGAACGGCAAGGTCATCGACCGCAAGTCCTCGAACTTCGGCGTGCGCACCATCGAGTGGAAGAAGGAAGGCTTCTTCCTGAACGGCAAGCGCGTGAAGCTGCAGGGCGTGTGTGAGCACCACGACCTCGGCGCCCTCGGCGGTGCCTTCCACAAGCGCGGTTATGAGCGCAAGATTGAGAAGCTGAAGGCCATGGGCTGCAACTCCATCCGCATGACGCACAACCCGCCCTCCCCCGAGGTGCTCGACCTGTGCGACAAGCACGGTATCCTCGTCATTGATGAGCTCTTCGACATCTGGAAGCGCCAGAAGTATGAGAAGGTGAACGGCTACCACATCTACTGGGAGAAGTGGTGGCAGCAAGACGTGCGCAACTTCATGCTGCGCGACCGCAACCACCCCTGCATCATCGCTTGGAGCGGCGGCAATGAGGTGCCCGAGCAGAGCGCCCCGAACGATCCCAAGCGCCATGAGGAGAACATCGCCATCGCCACCGGTCTGCGTGATGAGGTGCGTAAGTACGACACCACTCGCCCCTACACCGTGGGCTGTAACAACGCACACGCTTACAAGAACGGATTCTCCGAAACCATGGATGTGTACGGCTTCAACTACAAGCCGCATCTTTACGCAGACTTCCGCAAGACCCACCCCGAGACCCCCTACTACGGTTCCGAGACCTGCTCTTGCGTCGGCACGCGTGACACCTACGCCTTCCCGCTCTACTGGAACGTCGGCGGTGGTTATGACTACAAGAACACGGACATCCCGCACTTCCAGGTAAGCGCCTACGGCGTGGCCTCCACGCACTGGGGCTACTGCCCGGACATCGAGATGCACGCCCACACCCTCGCACCGGATGTTGCCGGTGAGTACGTGTGGACCGGTTTCGACTACTTGGGCGAGCCCACCCCCTACAACCAGGACTCCTCCATCGAGAACAACTTCGCACACCTCCCCGCCGCCGAGCGTGAGGCCATCATGAAGCAGTACGAGCAGATGGGCAACAAAGCCCCCAGCCGCTCCTCCTACTTCGGCATCATCGACCTCGCCGGCTTCCCGAAGGACATCTACTACCTCTACCAGAGCCAGTGGAACCCCACCCTCCCGCAGGCTCACATCCTGCCGCACTGGAACTGGCAGGGCCGTGAGGGGCAGAAGACCCCCGTCATGGTCTTCACCTCCGGTGATGAGGCGGAGCTCTTCGTAAACGGCAAGAGCCAGGGCGTACGCCGCCGTGGTGAGGGCGAAACCTTCCGCCAGAAGGGTAACGACTCCAAGAACCACAAAGCCCCCTACCTCGACGTCAGCAAGAACCAATTCCGCTTCACTTGGGAAGACGTGGTGTATGAACCCGGCACCGTTGAAGTGGTGGTGAAGAAGGACGGCAAGCCCTGGGCTACCGCCAAGCGCGTGACCACCGGCGACTCCATCGCCGTCACCCCCGTGGTGGACCGCTCCACCATCGACAACGACGGCCACGACCTCGCTCACATCGAGCTTGCCCTGACGGATGCCAACGGCAACGTCGTGCCCACGGACTGCCGCAAGGTGGAGTTCTCCATCGAGGGTCCTGCCGTGCTCGCAGGTTTCTGCAACGGCAACCCCATTGACCAGACCGGCCTGCAGAGCACCCGCCAGAAGTTCTTCAACGGTCGCATCTTGGCCGTTGTGCGCAGCAAGCGCGGCGAATCCGGCACCGCCACCGTCACCATCAAGGCAGAGGGTCTGCCCGAGGTGAAGGTGCCCGTCACCATCGCCCCGGCTAAATAAGCCCCTGCTCCGCATCCCCTTCCATCCCCCGCTGCACCTCCCCGCAGCGGGGGATTTTTGTGTTCCGCCGGAAACGCGGCCTGAGCGCCGGCTTTTTCAAACTCAGCTCCTCCAAAAATGGCGTAACACCCCGTACAAATTGTTTTTTGCGAACGTACAAGCTATTTTGGGTAAAAGCATCTTGACAAACGCCATTTCACACCATAATATAACCACATATGGTGAAACAAGAAGAAATCGGCGCCCTCATCAAAGCTCGCAGAATGAAAGAACGCGTGAGCTTGGAAGATTTAGCCGCTTTGACCGGAGTTGGCATTAATACCCTGAGCCGCCTGGAGCGAGGGGTGGGCAACACGCGCCTCAATGTTTTGCTCACCGTCACCAATGCCTTGGGACTCCACCTCACCGTTACTCCCAACAAAACATCATACTGAGATTCATGAGGGAAAGAAAAGCCACCGTTTACGTCAAAAACAAACCTGCCGCGGTGCTGGTTGAGCACGCGCAGCCGGGGAGCCGGCGTTACGAGTTACAATATCTGCCGGACTATTTGGAGCAAAAACCTTGTTTTCCCATCAGTCTGCGGCTTTCCCCCCGCCCCGCCCCCTACTTTGCAGAGCACCTTTTTCCCTTTTTCCAAAACATGCTGCCGGAGGGTGAAAATAAAAAATTGACGTGCAAAGCCTGCAAGTTGGATGAGGATGACCTCTTCGGCATGCTGGTACATTTAGCTAAGTATGATACCGTGGGCGATGTAACCGTGCAAGAAATCACGAACTCATGAAACCGCTTTTCTCAGAATACACCCCCGCAGAACGAGCCCGGATGTTCGAGGGCAAGGCGGCCTCCCCTCTTTTACCGTACCGTTACAAGGCTAAAGGATTAGGAGATGACTTACCGGCATCCACCGGCTCGCTCTCCGTATCCGGTGCTCAACAAAAACTGGGAGTATGCCTTGAAAATGGCCTCCTGCGCATCGCGGAACCGGGCGAGCAGAGTACGCACATTCTGAAACCCTGTGCCGACAGCCGTTTTACCCTGAATCACGATATGCCCGCCAATGAGTTATTTTGCCTCAGCATGGTGGCAAAACTATTCAAAATTCCTGAGGTCCACGCCACGCTATGCTTTTTCAGTGACGGAGTGCCGGCATACCTGACGAAGCGCTTTGACGTATTGCCGGACGGCTGCAAACGGCACGTCGAAGATATCGCCTCGCTTTCTGAAACGGAGGTTCAGGGAGATAGCCTCAAAAAATATCAGGGCAGTTACGAGCAATTAGCCGCCATCATCGCGGAAACCTCCACGGCTCCCCTGCTGGATTTACGCACCTTTTTCAAACTGGTGCTGGTAAACTATTTACTGTGCAACGGCGACGCCCACGCCAAAAACTTTTCCATGATGGAGCATGATGACGGAGCTTGGAGATTGGCTCCGGCGTATGATATTCTGAATACGCGCCTGCATGTGGCGGACTCCCCCTTTGCTATGGGCTCAGGCCTATTTGCTGATGGCCGCAAATGCCATAAGGGTGACATGCGGAATCACTTTACAGAATGGGCTGAGTGCATCGGCCTGAATGCCAAATTCGCAGCAAAAGAAATCAACAGAGCACTCACCTCCCTCCCGGAACTATTGCTGCAACTGCAAAAATCTCATCTCTCTCAAAAGGCGCAACGCGTTTTCCGATACCATATCCGCCAGCGATTCCTGAGTTTGAAATGAGCGTTTTAACCATATATGGTTAAAATTAACCTTCAACGCATCTACAAACAAAACCGAATGCCCAAATTCGCCATATATGGTGAATTTTTGCTCAGATTCCTCTTTGATCAATTCTGATACAGCAACTACTCGATAAATCGGAAGTTGGAGGGCAACAAAATCTATCGGAGCGTGGGACTTTAGTCCCACAAATACGTGCGGGGTTAATCCATAAGAGGGACTAAAGTCCCTCGCTCCGAGTGAATGAATGTTACAAATCCCCCTCTTCAACTTCCGATTTATCGTCATCATTGATGTTTCGTAGACTGATTAGAAGCGTCAATAAACAAATCACCCGTAAGCCTTGGACGGCTGTTTTATGCACGTCCAAACTTACGGGTGATGCTGCATCAGAATTACAGGGTTATTTTACTTTCGCCTGCGTCGCACCGCTAAGGCTGCCAGCGCCAGCAGGCTCAGCGTAGCGGTTGCAGGTTCGGGCACGACGTTGCCACTAGTGACGTTATTGACATTTTCCAAATAAACGACTTGATTTGCGGAATCGTATACCAGCATGGTTCCATCGTTTATCCAATCACCACTGAAGTAATCTGATGCATTCAGCGTGTACAAAATACCGTACTCATCGGTAGCAGTCAAATTGTCGAACAGGAAGGCAACTGTAGAAACTTCAGAGAACAGCACCACTTGTGAATTGGCCGTGTACCCGGCATTCGGACTCAGAATCAATTCAATCTTCTGATTAGAGTACGAGAATACAGCAAGTGTTAATTCCCCTCCATCTAAGCTTAAGTGACCATTATCTACTTCCAATGTGCTACCTTGAGCCAGGGAGAGCATAGCATCTCTGATGATGCCGCAGCAAGTGGTATTAAATGCAAGCGTCGGGTCATAACCATCAGACACAGCCAGCATGGTAAAGGATTCCACATCCGTGTATGTGGCAGAAGAGCCGCTTAGCCCTTTCACCGACAATGTGGCGCCATACGCTATTGCTAATTTATTACTTGCTAATATTGCGGCAGCACCGTCCGAGCTTATGCTGAGCACACCGTTCTTTTTCACGGTAACATTACCGGAACTCATATCAAGAGTAGCCCCGGCGCCATTTACAGCAATCGTCTTGTCGGTAGTGATATCTCCACTTTTGATTTTCAACGAAGCACCTGCTCCGGTAACAGTAAATCCACCGGTATAGTCTTGCATCGAGCTGAAGGTCACGCTGCTGTTGTCAACCTCCAGCATACCGGCCCCACTCAGAATGCCACCTTTTGTCGTCCCGGCGCTTGAGCCTACGAATTTCAAGCTTCCATCCACATGACTATTGGCAGCATTATACCCGCTATTCTGTAATTCCAAGGTGGAACCTTCCGTAATTTCCACATTGCCGGCAATACTATTCGTACCGGCCAAAACTACATGGCTCTTATTCCCGATTTCCAGAGTAGTACCGGTTTTCGTGGTAACAGTTGCTGTACCGCCTTGGGCGGTGTTTCCTAATGCCGTGCTGTCATGTACATTAAGGCGACCTGCATTCAACACGCTAGCTCCCGTGTGCTCATTGGCTGTAGTGAGGGTCAATGCACCCGTTCCGTTTTTTGTGATTCCGGTGCTTCCCGTCAGTTTACCGCCGCCCTCTGCAGCAATAAAGGTATAGTCATTGCCTGTACTGTTTTCCACAATGATACTGGAGGGTGATATATCGCCAACCAATTGCACTTCTCCGGCACCTACGTCCGTAAACGATACATCCATACCATCGAGGTATGCATAACTGCGGCCATTCATCGTCCAATTATCAGAATCGCCATTCCACAAAGTGTCTCCGGAAGCATTACTCCAAATGGTACGACCTACGTTGTAGTAAAGCGTTCCGTTTTTCCACTGCAAATCGGAAAATGAACCAAGGCTTGCATCTCCATTGACTGTGACGGTAACATTGGCAGCGGTCCAGGCGGAGGAAGTCGTAAAATCGCTGCTGCTGGATTGAGTGATAATTTTGAATGAGCCGCTGGTTAAGGCGCCCTCTCGCTCAAAATTAATTGCAAGCTTAGAAGTAGCCAAATCCGTTCCTCCCAACGTAAGCGCAGCCGTTGTTTTATTGGAATTAGACAACGCTACCGACAACTCAGCGCCGCTCCCGAATGTTACTTTACTTGCGGTGATGGTATTGCTTCCCTGCAATTCCATCACAGTTCCACTGTTAAAGGTGAAATTGTATCCGCTGTGGTTCATGCCGGCTCCACTAAGCACCAATTTTGCGCCACTCCCCTCTGCGACAGTCAAGCCTCTCCCGTTCAGCTGAGCCCCATCTAAAACCTGCAGACTGCCACCATAAAGAGAGATTGTGCCGTTTATATTGTTAATATTTGACTTAGAACCACTGAATATGATGTCACCATGGGCTTGCTGTGTTTGCCCGGCGGCATCCACATAAGCATTGTTAAAACTTGCACTTGAGCCGCCATAAATGGAATCGTAAAAAGTTATAGTACCACCTGTCTTGGCGGCTAGCGTAATCGTTGATTCCACATAAACACTGCGATTTCTCGTCCACTTACCTAAACCATAGGTTTCATAATTTCCTTCAAAAATCACATTATCATTACCCTCGATCGCGAGAGTCTGAGCATATATAGCGCCTCCATATGCAACGCCATTTCCATTGCTGGTATACGAGTCCGTTCCCTTTGCATAGTTACCAACAAACGACACGCTCACATTATTATTGATTTTCAATATCGTAGCATAAATAGCACCACCTTTTGCTTCACCAGCAGGATCGCTACTCCAATAAGAGCGGCCTAAAGCCTCAGCGTAATTTCTTTCAAAGATTACATTACTGTTCGTCAAAGTAATGGTACTACCGTAAAAAGCCCCACCATACGCATACGTTTCGCCTTCTCGAGCCGAATATCCATAATCTGCCTTTGCTGCGTTTTGAATTAAGCTTATATCGCTATCACAAATTTCAAGTGTGCCGCTTGAGTAAATAGCCCCACCATACGAATAGGCATATCCCGTACCTTGGTAGTCGTAAGAAGACCCACTATACCCCTTATATGTAGAATCTGCATAAGCTGTGGTTATATTATTTTCGAACGAGACACTCGAATCAGCGCCTATTTTCACCGAAGACAGCTTAAGCGCACCGCCATAACTATATGATTTTACCCTATACTCCCCTCCTGTTACATCGGATCTTGAAGAATTATTAGTAATATAAGCCGTACTGTTATTAAAATCAAGACTTCCGCCTTTGATTGCCCCACCGCCGGCTTCTGTATCTGTCGCAGTATATGATGTTTTGTTACTATCTATCTTTAAGTATGGCAGGGTATCAAATACCAGTGATGAAAATCCATTAAAAACTTGAGAATTGCCATTATTAAAACTAAGCGAGGGTTTTGCATCTTCAGCTTGTGTAAAGATAAGATTACCGCCATTTATCAAGGGGGTGGAGGAGGTCCATGTTGTATTTGTCGTTGGAGTAATACTTACATCAGACCAAAGAACAAATGCATATTTATCGGTAGTGGTGTTAGAAGTGTAATCATTTAGGTAACTGGGAGTCCAAAGATCGACATGTTCATAGCCGTCTGGTATTTCGACAGCATGAACATTAATGGATACGAGAAGGGCAATCAACAGAGTAATAGGGAGATGTGGTTTCATGGAATGTAGCTAATGAAATTTTACTTATTCAACTCCAATGTCTGCACTAATGCAACATAAAACGCGTTTACGTCTGCAAGCAATTCCAAATGAGCTTCTTCAATAGCCATATCACGGTACTTTTCATTATTCACTCCTCCGGGGATTTGCGCACGGCATTGCTGAAGTCTTTGGATATTTTGCATAATCATATCGGTTTGAAAAAACGCACGATTAAGAATATCCTCATATGAACACCCTTCATAAGCGCGTTCATCCGTTATGGCTTTAAGCTTATCTTTTGAAGTTGACATGCACTCATTATACGTATTCATAATGCGCAAGGCAGCATACTAAAGTCTTTGAGAATTAGCCAGCATAATTTCGCATGCCACCCTCACAAAAAGTGCGTGCGCGCTCCGTTTTTCTTGCAGAATCCCGTTTTTTCTGCTTGACTACGGCATTATGAATACGTACACATCAGAAGAGGTAGCAGCGCTGGAGATATTGCGGGGGACGGGCGTTAACATCGTGGAGGCGGCACTGGTGGCGAGGGCTGCGCTGGAGGCGGGTAGATACAAAGTACAGCGTACGCTGAAGTGCGTAGCACTGGGTGCGGAGGAGCTAAAGCGGCAGGAGAAGACGGTGAGCTTTGAAAAGGCGGTGGCGGAGGCGCTGGCGGCGAGGAAAGAACGCCGAGCGAGAACGCTGAGTGACTACCGCTATGTGACACGGCGCTTCATGAAGCGTTGCGAGGGGTTGGCGCAGCGGCGTGTGCGCAGTATACGGCCGGAGGAGTGTGCGGCGTACATCGAGCAGGCCTTCACCACGCCGAGCCAGCGGGCGAAGGCAAGGCGCGTACTCAGTGCGGTGTTCGGC
>CAJGCY010000085.1 GCA_904501955.1 uncultured Akkermansia sp.
CCGATGGATTCCTCCGGGATGTAAATGCCGGGCTCGATGGTCCAGACCTGATTTTCCGCAAACACGGGGTCTGCGGGGCCGACATCATGCACATCCAGACCGATGGGGTGAGAAGTACCGTGCATGAAGTATTTGCGCACGCAAAGGGGATTCTCCGGGGCGGCATCCACCTCTTCCTGAGTAAGCAGGCCGAGCTTCACCAACTCCGCGGCCATGCGCACGCGAACGAGGCGCTCGTACTCAGACTTCTTGAGCCCCGGGAGCATGATTTCCTTGGCATAGCGGTGCACGGCAAGGCATGCCTCATACACCGCCTTTTGGCGCGGGGTGTACTTGCCGTTGGCAGGGATGGTGCGAGTCATATCACCGGCATAACCGGCATACTCCGCACCGATATCCAAGAGGATGAGGTCACCATCCTGACACAGCTTGTGGTTGGAGATGTAGTGCAGCACACAGGTGTCCTTGCCGGAGGCAATGATGGGGTGGAAGGAGAACTTACGGGCACGGCGGCGGATGTAGGCAGCACTGAGCAGGGCTTCAATCTCCCACTCACCCATGCCGGGGCGCACGGAGCGAAGCATCTCCACCCAGCCCTCACCGGTAATGCGGCAAGCCTCGCGCAGCTGCACAAGCTCCTCCTCGCTCTTCACCAAGCGCATGGAGGCAAGCGTGTCGTAAATGCTCTTCAGCTTGGCATCCGGGTAGGAAGCCATGAGGGCTGCAGCCATACGCTCATTGCGGGTCTGCACATAGGTGAGGCGGCGGGGGTGGTTATCGCGCTCCAGCCACACTTCTTTGGCAGCGGGCACCCACTCCGCCAAGAGGGCGTTGTACTCATCCGTCCAGCGTACGTCCTCAATACCGCTCAGCGCCGTGGCGTCCTCCTTGGTAAGGCGGGCGCCCTCCCAAATGACGATGTGCTCATTGGTTTCGCGCAGCAGCAAAGTGTCCTCGTGCTCGCCGTTCTCGAACACGCGCATCAACAGCACGGTTTCCTCCTGCTCAATACCTGTCAGGTAGAAGAGGTTGGCGTTCTGGTGGTGCGGCAGGGTACCGTCTGCATTGGTCGGGTAAATATCATTGGAATGCACAATGACCAAACTGCCGGCAGGAAGCTGAGCAGCCAGTTTGTCACGCGTGGAGGCGTAAAAGGCTGCGGGGATGGGTTCGTATCTGAGCGTATGCATGGTGTATACTCCTTGTATGGGCGCATTATAGCGGTTTTCACCCTGCGGTGCAACCCCAAAACAAGGGTTGACGCAGGAAAAGGGGATTGCCAGCGCGCACAAAACCTGCTATGATGGTGGCAGCACGCGCAACATAACACACCATGGCAAAAATACTTGTAGCACTCAGCGGAGGCGTGGACAGCGCCGCAGCGGCAGCCCTGCTCACCGAGCAGGGGCATGAGGTGGTGGCAGCCTACATGAAAAACTGGGTCAATGATGAAAATATACCCGGTGAGTGCCCATGGGAAAAGGACATTGAGGACGCACTGGGCGTGTGCCGCAAGCTGGGCATCGAGCTGCGCGTGGTGGACCTCATCGAGCAGTACCGCAACCGCGTGGTAAACTACCTCATCGAGGGCTACCGCAATGGCTCCACGCCTAATCCGGATGTGCTGTGCAACCGCGAGATGAAGTTCGGTGTGCTGCTGGACTACGCGCTGGAGCAAGGCTTCTCCTCCGTAGCTACGGGGCACTACGCAAACCGCTTGGATGTACCGGGCGAGGGTAGCTACATTCTGCGCGGTGCGGACCGCAACAAAGACCAATCTTACTTCCTCGCGCTGATGCGCCCGGAGCAAGTAGCCCACGCCGTTTTCCCCGTCGGGCAAATCAACAAGCCCCAAGTGCGCGAGATTGCCCGCCGTTTCGGCCTACCGAACGCGGAGAAAAAAGACTCACAGGGCATTTGCTTCATCGGGCAGGTGAAAATGAGCGACTTCTTGCGCCACTACCTGCCGGACAACCCCGGCGACATCGTGGACCTGCAGGGACGCAAGCTCGGGCGGCATGACGGGCTGCACCTCTTCACCATGGGCCAGCGCAAAGGGCACCATGTGGCATCCCCACGCGAGGGAATCGCCTACGTGGTAGTAGGCAAAGATTTGAAACGCAACCGCTTGATACTCGGTTACGAGGGCGAGGACACACCGGGGCTTTATGCCCGCAGCGCCGTCATCGGCTCCGTCACTAACACCCTGCTGGGCTTGCCGGAGCGCGTGATGGCACAGCCCCGCTACCGCGCCCCTGCCGTGCACGCCACCTGCACCCCGCTTGCCCCCGGGCGCTACCGACTGGACTTCGACGCCCCCGTTCGCGCACTTGCCCTCGGGCAAGTATGTGCCCTCTACGCGCCGGATGAGGACCGCGGGGAACGCCTGCTGGGTGGCGGGTTCTTTGAAGAAATCCTGTAATACGCCATCAGGGCTCGCATGGCAGGTTTTGGGCTTGACTTTCGCGTGTATGCGCGTATAGTACCGCCCATACAGTTATGAAAGACCAGATAGCAAGTGTACAGAGTGCCGCTCTGGCTCAGATTGCCGCAATTGCGGACATGAAGGGCTTGGAGGATGCCCGTGTGGGCATTTTGGGCAAAAAAGGAAGCCTGACCCAGGTGCAGCAAGGCATGCGCAATGTGGCAAAGGAAGACAAGCCCGCCGTCGGCGCCATGCTGAACGAGGCTCGCGCCACCATCACCGCAGCGCTTGAGGAGCGCAAGGCAGCCCTGCAGGCAGAGTTGGACGCCGCAGCCGTAGCCGGGGTTGACTTTACCATGCCGGGCGCCACCCTGCCCGCCGGTGGTCTGCACCCCATCTCCATCGTGCGCGATGAGGCCGTACGCGTGCTGCGCCGCATGGGCTTCACGCTGTCTGACGGCCCGGAGATTGAGGACGAGTGGCACTGCTTTGACGCGCTGAACACGCCGGATGACCACCCCGCCCGCAACGAGAAAGACACCTTCTACTTCGACAGCGGCAAGCTGCTGCGCACGCAGACCAGCACCGTGCAGGCCCGCACCATGGAGAAACAGGCACCGCCCGTGCGCATCATCTGCCCCGGCTCCGCGTTCCGCCGCGACGCCATCGATGCCACCCACCTCTCCGCCTTCAACCAGATTGAGGGTCTGTATGTGGACAAGAACGTGAGCGTGGGTGACCTGAAGGGCACGCTGGAGTACTTCCTGAAGGCGCTGTTCGGCAGCGAGACCGCCGTGCGCTTCCGCCCGCACTTCTTCCCGTTCACGGAGCCGAGCTTCGAGATTGACGTGCTGCTGCAGGCAGCAGGCCAGGCACCGCGCTGGATTGAGATTGCCGGCTGCGGCATGGTGAACCCCGCCGTGTTCGAGAACATCGACAAAGAGACCGGCAAAAACATGTACAGCGGCTGCACGGGCTTTGCCTTCGGCATCGGTCTGGAGCGCTTGGCCATGATTCGCTGGGGCATCCGCGACATCCGTCTGCTCATCGAGAACGATGTGCGCTTCCTCGCCCAGTTCCAATAATTCACACCACAGATTTCACACACAATGAACGTATCACTTAATTGGCTTTCAAGCTACATAGACCTGGAGGGGCTCGGCACGCAGGAGATGGCTGACATGCTCACCTTTGCCGGCATTGAGGTAGAGGGCATTCAGGAGCGCGGCGTCACCACGGACCTCGTGGTGGTGGCTCAGGTCATGGAGAAAACGCCCGTAGAGGGCAGCGACCACCTCAACGTCTGCATGGTAGACGCCGGTGAGGGCTCCCTGCGCCAGATTGTATGCGGCGCCAGCAACTACAAGGTGGGGGACAAGGTACCCTGCGCCCTGCCCGGCTCCGTACTGCCCGGCGGCTGGGAGATTAAGGACGGCAAGCTGCGCGGCATTGAGAGCCGCGGCATGCTCTGCTCCTGCTCTGAGCTGGGTCTGCCGGACAAAGAGCACGGCCTGTGGATTCTGCCTCAGGAGTATGAGGTAGGCACCCCCGTGCGCACGTTTGTGGAGACGGACACCATCTTTGAGCTGGAGATTACGCCGAACCGCCCGGACCTCCTCAGTCACTGGGGCATGGCTCGCGAGCTCGCCGGCATCACCGGTCGCAGCCTGAAGGCAGACCCCGCCTCCGCCGCCATGGGCGCCACGGAAACCAAGCCCGCAGGCGACTACATCACCCTTTCCGCCCCGGAGATTTGCCCGCTCTACACCGCAACCCGCATCAGCGGCGTGAAGGTAGGCCCCTCCCCGGAGTGGCTCGCCAACCGTTTGGTTTCCATCGGTCTGCGCCCCATCAACAACGTAGTGGACATCACGAACTACTGTCTCTTTGAGCTCGGTCACCCCCTGCATGCGTTCGACGCAGCCAAGCTCACCGGCAACCTGAACATCCGCCGCGCAGCGGAGGGAGAGCAGTTTACCAGCCTGATGGAAGAGACCTACACCCTCAGCACGGAAGACGTGGTTATCTCCGACGCCTCCGGCGCCGCTCTGGCACTGGGTGGTGTGATGGGTGGTCTGGACTCCGGCGTGACGGAGGCTACCACGGACATCGTGCTGGAGAGCGCTTGGTTTGCCCGCAGCAACATCCGCTTCACGAGCCGCCGTCTCGGCCTTGGCTCCGACTCCTCCTACCGTTTCGAGCGTGGCACCTCCCCGTGGAACGTGCTGCGTGCAGCAGCCCGCGCTACGGAGCTCATCTTGGAGTGCTGCGGTGGCACGGCGGAGCCCGTGTTGGTAGGCGGTCAGGCCCCCTGTCTGGTACCGGAGGAGAACGCCCCGAACGCCACCGTGGTAGAGCAAGGCAGCGACGCCAAGATTTACTACGCTCTCGACCAGGTGCAGCTCGACTGGAAGGAGCTGGACGTCATGACCAACGGCGCCATCCCCCACACGGAGGCTACCACCATCCTCAAGAACCTCGGTCTCAAGAACATCGACGGCCGCGGCACATGGGATTGCCCGCCTTGGCGCTTGGACCTCAAGCGCAGCTGCGACTTGCTGGAGGAAATCGTGCGTGTGTACGGCATTGACAACATCCCCGCCACCAACACCTCCATCTACGTGGAGGAGAGCGCCTACGACCGCGCCAATGATTACCGCATGAACCTCTGCCGCAAGCTGGCAGGTGCCGGTTTCTGGGAGGCACAGACCTTCAAGCTCATCGCTGCCGAGAGCATCGACCCCACCATTGCAGACGTGAACAACGCCCTGCCCATCAAGCCGCTGATGGACGGTGACATCATCCGCGTGTCCCTCCCCATCTCCGAGGACCACTCCACGCTGCGTCCCTCCTTGGCTCCGGGTCTCATCTCCGTAGCAGCCCGCAACATCAACCAAGGTTTGGATGTGCTGCGCTTCTTTGAGTGCGGCCGCGTGTTCCGCAACACCGGCGGTGGCAAGGGCAAGGACATCGAGACGGAGGTGCTGGGCATCTTCATGGCAGGCAAACTCAGCCCCGCCAGTTGGGCAGATACCAAGCCCGCCACGGCAGGCTTTGAGCACATTCGTGCCGTGCTCGACATCCTCGTACCGAAGGCTACCATCACGCTCACCCCGGTCAAGAAGCCGCGTGAAAATGCAGCCGTTGCGGCGGATATCGCCATCAACAATCAGGCTTGTGGCTTCTTTGCCCGCCTCTCCTTGGAGAAGTGCCGCACCCTCGGTCTGCCGATGGAAACCTACTACGCCGAGCTGGACCTCCGCAAGCTGCAGCAGATTGCCACCGCTCCTTTCAAGGCGGCAGACCTGCCCCAGTTCCCCGGCTCCTCCCGCGATGCCTCCTTGGATGTTCCCGCCGCCACGCGCCACGCGGACATCGTTAAGGCTGTGGAGTCCGCCAAGCAGAAGCTGCTCATCTCCTGCGGCCTCAAGGACGTGTTCTGCGACCCGACCGGCGAGAAACTCGCCGCCGACCGCAAGGCCATGACCTACACCTTCCTCTACCGCGATGCGAAGAAGACCCTCACCGCTGCGGAGGTGGATGCCGCTCACAGGACCGTGCTGGATGCCCTCTCCAAGGGCGTGAAGGAGCTTAACTTCCGCTAAAGCCCCTCCCTCGGTTCACCGATTTCAACCCCGTGTTGCCCGCTGTGGCAACACGGGGTTTTTGATTACCCCATGCAGCATAAAAAGCGTGACAATGGCGGAGAAAATATGCTATAAGACCAAGTATACCTAGGTAGATTACGATTATGTTCTTCCGTTCCCTGTTCACAGCTTTACTGATGGCTCTTCCGCTGCAGGCGGCGGAGAAACCGCGCGCCATTGTCATCTTCTACACGGATGATTTGGGCTACAATGACACCTCCACCTACGGTTGCGATAAAGTCCCCTGCCCGAACTTGGATAAACTGGCGGAGGAAGGCCTGAAGTTCACGGATGCCCACAGCACCACCTCCGTTTGCACGCCTTCCCGTTACTCACTGCTTACGGGTGAATACGCTTGGCGCAGGGATGACACCCGCATCCTGCCCGGCGACGCCAAGCTCATCCTGCCCACCAAAGATGAGCGCCAAACCCTGCCGAGCCTCATGCAGCAAGCAGGCTACCGCACAGCCGTCATCGGCAAATGGCACCTCGGGCTCGGGCGCGGGGAGCAGGCAACGGATTGGAACCACCACATTTCCCCCGGCCCGAATGAGGTCGGGTTCGACCACTCCTTCATCTTGGCAGCCACGGGCGACCGCGTGCCCTGTGTTTATCTGGAGAACGGTCATGTGGTGGGGCTTGACCCGAATGACCCCATCGAGGTAAGCTATGAAAAGCCCTTTGAGGGCGAACCTCTGGGCAGCACGCACCCGCAGCTGCTCAAGCCGTGGGCTCGCAGCAACGGTCCGCAGCACAACTGCGCCGTGATTGACGGCATACCCCGCATCGGCTACATGAAGGGCGGCAAAGCTGCACTGTGGACAGACCAAGACATGGCAGACCGCATCACGGACGAGGCCATACGCTTCATCCGCGAAAGCGCCGGCATGAACAAGCCCATTTTCCTCTACTTCGCCACAAACGACATACACGTGCCCCGCGACCCACACCACCGCTTTAAGGGGAAAAGCCGGATGGGCATCCGCGGTGATGTAACCGTGCAGATGGATGATTGCTTGGGGCGCCTGCGCACCGCTCTGACGGAGAATGGCTATGAGGATTGCCTCTTCATCTTCTCCAGCGACAACGGCCCGGTCATCAACGACGGTTATTTCGACGGCTCCATCCGCGATTGCAAAGGGCACAACCCCGTTGCCCCCATGGGAACGGGAGCTTGGCGCAACGGTAAGCTGGATGGCGGCAAATACGGCATCATGGAGGGCAGCACCCGCGTACCCTTCATTGTGAGCTGGCCCGGGCACACCCCGCAGGGCAGCACCTCCGCAGCACTCGTCAGCCAAATAGACTTAGCGCGCACCCTCTGCGAGCTGGTGGGCATAGCCGTACCTGCTACCGCCTTGCCGGACAGCCGCAACGCCCTGCCGGCGCTCTTGGGCAGCGACTCCACCGGCGCTCCCTACATCATCGAGCAAAATATCGGCAAATTGCTCGCCGTGCGCAAAGGGCAATACAAATACTACCGCCGCAACGGTAAGCAGCATTTATTCGACCTCAGCACCGACCTCCGCGAAGAGCACAACATAGCAGCCGAACACCCGCAGCTGGTGCAAGAGCTGGACGCCCTGCTCCGCTCCGCCGCCAAGCAACCGTAATGCACCCGGCAAAAACGAGTTTTCGGCACCGAAATCACGAGATAAGAGCCCCGAAAAAAGCGGAATGCGCCAATTTTGTTAGCACAGCAAAAAAAGGGCGATAAAACAGATAATAAATGCTTGACTTCACATATTTACTCGGGTAAAGTATCCGCCATGGAAACACGTGCTTATTACTGGAAAGCTACTCTGTTAGCATTATCTCTCACGGTGGGACTTCCTGCATTTGCGCAGCAGGAAGAGGAGGATCCCTTTATGAGTGCAATGGTTGAGGATCAACGCCGTGCAGAAGAACAGCAAGCGGCTGAGCGCGCCGCTGCCAAGCCCGAAAAACCCGAGCCGAGCAACAGCGATCCCGCCTCTGCCCCCACGGGCCGCCTTACCCGCCCCGGCGCACATGTTGACCCCGCATCCGACAGCGACTTTGAGCGCGAATTGTTAGGCTCTTCCGGCGTATTCTCCCAAGAAGCTCAGTACGAAGGGCAGCGCATCAGCAGCGTCAATATCCGTTACGTATCAGGCAAGCGCGTGGTTCCTGACAGCCGCCTGTACGACGTAATCCAGACCCGCTCCGGCAGCAAATACTCCGGCGTGGTGGTAAATGAAGACCTGCAGCGCCTGATTGAGCGCGGTTTGGTGGACGGCGATGCACGTGTAGCCGTGGAGCCGACCGGAAGCGGGCTTCGCGTCGTATTCGAGGTACGCCCGGCAGGCGTGATGGCCGGCGTGGGTTTCACCGGCAACACCTTCTTCTCTGAGTCTGAGCTGCGTGGCGAGCTGAAGCTCAAATCCAGCTCCTCCATCAGCGACCGCTCACTGGCGGATGCCCGTGCGCAGATCATCAAGATGTACCAAGAGGCCAACTTCCCGGATGTGCAGGTAAACTGGCGCTACTCCGGCACCGCGCGTGAGGGCTACCGCGACGTTATCTTCGACATCAAGGAGGGTCGTCGCGTCACCATGGACAACATTGAGTTCGTGGGCAACCGCCGATTCGACGCCGCTCAGCTCCGCCAGGTCATGCAAACCAAGGAGCGTGGCTTGTTCACTTGGCTGACCAAGTCCGGGCGCATTGACCGCGAGCGCGTGCAAGACGACCTCCAAGAGGTAGTACGCCTGTACCGCAACTACGGTTACCTGCGCGCCTCCGTCGCTAAGGTGGAATACTTTGACGGTGGTAACGCTACCGGCACCCAGCGCCTGACCATGCGCATCCACATCAACGAGGGTCCGCAGTACAAAGTTCGCAATGTTTCCTTCCGCGGTATCTCCGTATACACCCCGCAGCAGCTGCACCCCGGCCTGAGCATGCTCGGTGGCGATATTTACTCCCTGCAGAAGGTATCCGACGACTCCCGCATGATTCGCGACTACTACGGCGCCAAGGGCTATGCCGACGCCATGGTTCGCCCGGACATCAACGAGGTAGGCGTGGATGCCAACGGCGTGCGCTTGGTGGATATTTGTTACGACGTAACGGAAGGCTCCCGCTACAACGTGGGTCGCATCAACGTGACGGGCAACACCAAGACCCGCTCACACGTCATCCTGCGTGAGCTGCCCATCAAGCCCGGCCAGCCGCTCAACTCCGTGGATATTGAGACCGCCAAGAAGCGCCTCAAGAACCTCAACTACTTCCACGACCCCGTTGAGATTACCCAGTCCGCCTCCGGCACCGCCGGCTATCGCGACATCAACATCAATGTGCGCGAGAAGGACACAGGTAGCCTTAACCTCGGCTTGGCTTTCTCCTCCATCGAGAACATTTACCTCTACGCTTCCGTCACGCAGAGCAACTTCGACCTCCGCGGCCTCACGAACGGCACGTTCGTAGGTGGTGGCCAGCGCCTTACCTTGTCCGGCCGTTTGGGTACGGACACGCAGAGCGCCACGCTGAGCTTTGTAGAGCCGTGGTTCCTGGACCAGAAGCTCGCCTTGGGCATTGACCTGTACTACTCCAACTCCTCCTACATGAGCGATTACTACACGCAGGAGAACATCGGCGTAGCAGTCTCCCTGCGCAAGGCATTGACGGATGAGCACAACATCAAGCTCGAGTACCGCCTTGAGCAGTACACCATCGATCCCGAGAACGGCGCTCCCCTCTTCTTCCAGCTCGCCGGTGGCGATTTCACCCGCAGCAACATCCGCTTGGCATACGAGTATGATACCCGTGACGCCATGGTGAACCCCCGCAAGGGTGGCCACTTCGAGGCTTACGGCTCTTGGTCCGGCCCCGGCAGCACGGTAGAGACCTACAGCGTCGGCATCAACGGTTCCTACTACTACAATGCCGCTTGGGACTCCATTTGGAGTGTCAACTTCGGTGTGCAGACCGTTGAGGCTGCCAATGAGGATGAGATGGTGCCCGTCTTCGAGCGCTGCTACCTCGGTGGCCCGAACAACCTGCGTGGTTTCCGTTATCACGACGTAGGTATGGTGGACCCGGTGCTTGCCGGTGATGAGACGATGGGTGGTAACTCCTCCGCATACGCTCAGTTCGAGGTAACCGTACCGCTGATGGATTCCCTGCGCTTTGCAGCCTTCACGGATGTCGGTTTCGTCAATGCGGAAAGCTTTGACTTCTCCTCCTCCTGCCTCTCTGCAGACTACGGTATCGGTTTGCGCTTGAACCTGCCCATGGGCCCCATCGCCGTGGACTACGCTATCCCCTTCAAGACGGGTAACGCCATTGACCGCGGTGGTCAGTTCCAGTTCTACGTGAACTACAAGTACTAATCCGTAACATTCATTTCACCCAATTTCCGCCTCGCTCGGGTTCCCCGCAGCGAGGCGTTTTTTATTCAGCAATGTACATATTTCAGGTGAAACCGGGATGTACTCCGCTCGATAAATCGGAAGTTGAAGCCCCGAAAGGGGATTTTTCGTGTGAGCCCGAAAGGGCGAACGTTCACGTGAGCGACAGCGAGCGTTCGCGCGAAGGGGCGCAAGCCCCAAGCGTTCGTGTGAGCGTTAGCGAGCGTTCGCGTGAGCCGAAGGCGAACTGAAATGAGTATTACCGCGGGCTCATGCCCGCCTAACTTTAAGCCCCGTAGGGGCGACGGACGTTAGTCAGGCGGTGGAGTGAGCGTAAGCGAACGGAACCCCTGTATAGCAACAAAAAGGAAATGGAACCCAGGGAACCTGTGGTGACATATAATGGCGAGGACCGTAGCGAAGCGGAGCTCCGAGCCGGGGTGGCACGTTTTTTTCAAAGCATTTGTTTTGTGGTCGATACAGCAATTTAAGCCACGCATTCTGTCACCACAGGTTCCCTGGGTTCCATTTAAATTTCTTACCCTAACAGGGGTTCCGCGGCTTCGCCGCTCCACCCCTGCCTAACGTCC
>CAJGCY010000086.1 GCA_904501955.1 uncultured Akkermansia sp.
ATTATATGTCACCACAGGTTCCCTGGGTTCCATTTCCTTTTTTGTTGCTATACAGGGGTTCCGTTCGCTTACGCTCACTCCACCGCCTGCCTAACGTCCGTCGCCCTAAAGGGCTCTGAGTTCCGCTCGCTTCGCTCGCCAACTTCCGATTTATCGAGCAGTTTGCAATCAACTGAAAACTTAAACCGAGCGTTTTTTAAGAGGAAACGTTGCGCAAGGCTTGACCAACGGCACGTAAGCTGCTATAAGAGGTGCGTATGAGAGTCATGAGTGCCATATTGATGATGGGAATGCTGCTGTGCACTGCAGATGCTCTGCCGAGGCTCGGCGGCGGTGGGGCTGTGCGCCCGGCGGAGCAAGTGCAAAACCATGAGCTCGCCGTGGGGGCTACCTTGAGCGTGAACCTGCCCGGCAACCCGACCACCGGCTACGTGTGGCAAGTGGCGGAGTGCTCCCCCCAAGTGGAGGTGGAGCTCGGCTTTGCCTCGAATGAACAGACTGATGGCGCCCCCGTCTGTGGCCGCCCGGTGGCGACGACGGTAAAAGTAACGGGTAAGTCCGCCGGTAAGGCTGTAGTGAAACTCATATACTCTCGTCCGTGGGAAAAGGGGAAAGCCCCTCACTCTACCTGCGTTCTGAATATCACTGTCAAATAACAAAAGTTTATGGGATTGTTACAAAACCTCGCCGCCATGGCGATTCGCAATAAAGTGGTGGGCGCCCTGCGTGATGGGTGCCCGGAAGATTTGAAACCCGCGCTTGAGGCACTGCTTGCGGACAAGCAAGCGGTGGCTGCCATTCAGGGCTTGGTGGGTGCGAACCTGAAGACACCCTGTGGCATCACGGCTGCTGCCATCTGCGCTTTGGAGATGCCCGCTGCCAGCAAAGAGCTGCTTGCCGCCACCCCCGAGCTGGTGGATTACTTGGTGCGCACTGCCGTGGGCAAGCTCTCCTGAGTTCTATTTCTGCAAAAAACAAACAGCACCGTGCCCCGAACATGTGGGAGCGGTGCTGTTTGTTTGCTATTTGACTTGAAAAAAAGCCTGCACGGTGCTAGGCTGTGTGTATGCAAATGTGGACTCATACGAAAATGGGGAGCAGGGGGCTGCGCCTGTGGGGCTGGCTGCTGCTTGCCATGGTATTCGTGGCAGGGTTGAGCGGGTGTAAGGAGCAGGAGGATAAGACGCCGGAGCTGGTGATGGCGACGGATGCTACCTTCCCGCCCTATGAATACTTCCGCGGGGAGGAGATTGTGGGCATCGATGTGGAGATTGTGCAGGAGCTGGCACGCCGCAACGGTATGCGCCCCCGTGTGGAGAACATGAAGTTTGAGTCCGTCATTGCGGCCGTGCAGGGGGGGAAGGTGGATTTGGCTGCTGCCGGTATCACCGTTTCCCCGGACCGCGAGAAACAAGTTAACTTCACACGTGCGTACGCGCGCGCGAAACAAGTAATAATAGTGCCGCCGGGAAGCCCCGTGAGCTCTACAGAGCAGATGAAGGGGCTGCGCATCGGCGTGCAGCACGGTACCACCGGTGACCAATACGTGACCAAAAACATCGGCGAGCCGGAGCGCTTTGCCAACGGCGCTTTGGCGGTGGCTGCTCTGGTGGCGGGTAAGGTGGATGTGGTGGTGATGGATGGCGAACCGGCGGAGCGCCATGTGGCGCGCAATGCGGGGCTGAGCATACTGCCCCAACCGCTTACGGCGGAGGAATACGCCATTGCCGTGAGCAAGAGCCGCCCGGAGTTGCTGGAGATGCTTAACCGCACGCTGGCGGAGATGGAGGCGGATGGCACGCTGGAGCGCATCGCCGCTGCTCATGCCGGTGCTCCTGCCGCAGCATCAGCACCTGCTGCAGAGGAGCAAAAGAGTGGCATGTTCGCTTCATTTTACACGAATTTCATCAAAGATGACCGCTGGAAGTACCTGACCAACGGTTTGCTGGTGACGGTGGAAATCTCCGCTGCTGCGGCCATCATCGGCATTGTGCTGGGGGCGCTCATCGGCATTATCCGCAGTACGGCGGACCAAACGGGGCGCTTTAAGGTGTTGGACCTCCTCTGCCGCCTGTACCTGACCGTGATGCGTGGTACCCCCGTGGTGGTACAGTTGCTTATCATCTACTTTGTGATATTCGGCTCGGTGGAGGTGAACAAGGTGCTGGTTGCCATCGTCGCGTTCGGCCTGAACTCCGCCGCATACGTGGCGGAAATCATCCGCTCCGGCATCATGTCCGTGGATAAAGGACAGATGGAAGCAGGCCGCAGTCTGGGCCTGGGGTACGGCTATACCATGCGCAGTGTCATCATGCCGCAAGCCTTCAAGAATGTGCTGCCGGCACTGGGCAACGAGTTCATCGTGCTGCTGAAAGAGACCAGTATCTGCGGTTACATCGCCTTGCAGGATTTGACCAAGGGTGGTGACATTATCCTGAGCCAAACGTATGATGCCTTTTTGCCCTTGCTGGCGGTGGCGAGTATTTACCTGCTGATGGTGGTGGTGCTGAGCCATCTGCTGAAGAAACTGGAGAGGAGATTACAGAAAAATGAACGTTGAGCCCATATTGGAAGTGCGTGACTTGGTGAAAGACTTTGCCGGGCACCGCGTGATAGACGGCGTATCCCTCCGCGTGGCGGCGGGTGAGGTGGTTTTCTTGGTGGGTCCCTCCGGGGCAGGGAAGAGCACCGTGCTGCGCTGTATGAACTTTCTGGAAACGCCGGACGGTGGCGAGGTGCTTTTCCACGGCAAAGAACCGGCGCATACGGAAAAAGCGCTCAACAGCTACCGCAGCCGGGTGGGGATGGTGTTCCAGCACTTTAACCTCTTCCCCCACCTCAACATTGTGCAGAATATCACCTTGGCACCCGTGCACACCGGGCAGATGACGCCGGAGCAGGCGGAGTCCCGCGCGCGGCAGCTGCTGGAGCGAATCGGCCTGGCGGATAAAGCGCTGGCCTACCCCGCCCAGCTCTCCGGTGGGCAAAAGCAGCGCGTGGCTATCGTGCGCGCGCTGGCCATGGAGCCGGAGGTGCTCCTCTTCGATGAGCCTACCTCCGCGCTGGACCCTGAGATGGTGGGTGAGGTGCAGTCCCTTATGCGCGAGCTGGCTCAGGATGGCATGACCATGATTGTCGTCTCGCACGATGTGGGCTTTGCATGCGAGCTGGCGGACCGCATCATCTTCCTGGAAAAAGGCCGTGTGCTGGAGGATGATTCCCCGGAAGAGTTGCGCAGCTCCGCCAACGAACGCATACGCGAGTTCCTGGCCGTGCGCCATATCTCCTGACGGCGCATTCCGCCACTACCCACTGCACTAAAATCCGCGTGCGTCCTGCGTTTTTTGCTTGACGCACGGCGCGCGGGGTGTATACTGAAATGGTACTTACATTTTTACTGTATGAAGCTCAAAAAATTCAAACCTTTGCCTAAGAAGTTGGTCAAGAGGAAGAAGCATGGATTTGCCCTGATTGCTTCTCTGACGCTGATGATGCTCTTGGCGCTTCTGGCTGTGGGTATTATGGCGACTGCATCCACGCAAAGCCGCATATCCGCGCAGACAATTTTACAGGCGGAAGCACGCCAGCAGGCCCTGGTGGGCTTGGATGCCGCATTGGGTGAGTTGCAGGTGACGCTCGGCCCGGACTGCCGCGTGACGGCTAGCTCCGGTATTTCAGAAAAAGCTGCCACTCAGAACATTCTGGGCGTGTGGGACAGCTGGACGGGGCCGATTTACGGCACGGCCAAGCAGGGGAATCGTAAAGGCTCCTCCATCCGCGAGACGTACGAGGCCGGCCGTGCTTCCATGTTCCGCAAGTGGCTGATTTCATCCCGCAACCCCGCTGAGCTGAAGCGCTTCGATGCCGCCGGCAGCTTGGGTACATCCCGCCCGGGACACCGCATTTGCTTGGTGGGTGAGGGCACGCTGGGTGCAGCCGGTGATCGTGCTGATAACTGCGTATTCGCGGACCTCATCACCATGCCCTCTTCCGGTGGTCGCAAGGCCTGCTATGCATGGTGGATCGGCGGTGAAAACCAGAAGGCCAAGGTGAATATCCGTGACCGTCAGGTGGGTTCCAACCCGCAGGAGGTGCTCCGCGCCACGTGGGATACCCCCGCCCCCATCTTCAAGGACGGCACCTTCAACCCCGGCCCGATTGAGGATCCGGAGAAGCTGCTGACCATGCGCAGCTTGGCTCATGTGGACGGCGTGACGCAGTTCGGCATGCCTTACTTCTTTGATGTAACGACCAGCTCTTACACCTTGCCCATCAATGTGCGTACGGGTGGATTGAAGCAAGACCTCTGCCTGCTGTTGGGTAAGGAGGGCAACTTTGCAGCAGCTAAGGAGTTTGCGGCGGAGTCCACCCGTGACTGCCCCTTGGTAGAGTATGGTGATGGGTTGAACCCGGGCTCTGAGCGCAATCTCCCCATTGGCTCTTGGCAGAACCTGTACGCCTATTACAACTGCTGGCCGAATGGTGAGGCGAATGACAGTAAGAATGTTACGGCTCGCCTGTTGGGTGACATAAGCAACGCCTACACGCGCATCAGCGGTGTGGCCATTCCTAACCAGGGTGATAACCGTGACCCCCAGAAGCTGGAGGAGTACTCCCCCTCCGGTGGTTGCTCCATTTATGATTCTCGCTCGATGATGCATACGGGCGATTCCGCCTCCGGTTATGCGCGTACGCCTGTGCTGCTCAGCTACATGTGCACCTTCGGTCTTGTGGAAGAGGACCAAAAGAACAGCGATGGTTCGCTCGTAATGACCAAGGATGAGAAGCAGGTGCACCGCTTGGGTATGTGCTTCTCCCCCATGTTCCTGTGGTGGAATCCGTACAACGTGCCCATGAAGATTCGCGGTGAGCAGCTCTGGGCTCAGTCCATTCCCTACAAGACCATCTGGTTGCAGACTTACGCTGTGTCTCAGGCCGGTACGTGGAATTACACTTGGCAAACTTATGCCATGCACCAGAACTCCGGTGATACCGGCTTCGGTATGGACTACGGTAACTACTTCCTCAACTCCGTGAACAGCGGTAAGGAGGACATCGTGTTTGCCCCGGGTGAAATCCTCTTCTTCTCACACGGTAACTCCCGTACGAACCGCAACGGCGCTTTCGATAACCCCTTGGTATTGGGGTATAATCCCAGTGCTGTGGCCGGTTACAATGCCCGATTCTATACCATGGGCGCTGCCAATCAGAGTACGGACCCCGGCGTGGCTTCTGCCTACAATATGGAGCAGGGTAACTTCAAGCTCCGCTTGCGTTTGGGTATCAATGCCTCCGGTGGTGCATACACCACGGACGGTGTGTGGTTTGCTCCGCAGGTGGTAGAGGCTATCTCCGTGATGAACGGCTTCTCCGGTCGCTATCAGGATAGTGGCTCAGACACCGCCATCGGTAAGCGTGGTCACAACCCGCAGCGATTCTTGATGGGTTGGTATGACCCCGCTACAGCCGGTGAGGAAGAGACGGTAATCTGTGATGAGAACCGCAACGACTCCTACTGGCGAGCCGACGGCTCTCAGCGCGATAGCGCCGTACCCTACTTCATTGCAGCTGTGGGTGTAGCGCCCAAGTCTGCCAACCGCAATCTCGACTCTCGCGTGCTCGAGGGTGAGGACTTCCGCACCAAGTCCTGGCAGCACTCCAGCCCCGCCTTCTGGGGCAGTATGATTATCAAGCCCGATAACCAGCAGCGCCAGTACCACCCCTACCAGCTCGCCGTGCTCGATGTGGGCTCCGGTATGAACGCTTGCCCCATGGACAGCATCGGCCGTAACGGCGTGCTCGGCATCAATTCCGGCGGTGAGCAGGTGTCCTTCGCCTCTGTGCTGGAGCTCCCCGTGCATCCCCCGTTCTCCTTGGCCGGTTTCTCCGGTATGCGCTTGCAGCCGGGTTGGTATCAGGCTTCCTCCGGTGGCTCACTGCCCGCTCTGCGCCGTATGCTCTACCAGAGCGGTGTGCCCGGTGTGGGTATCGGCAATGCTTTTGCGGACCCCTGCTTGCCGGCAGATGGTGTGTACGCTTACCATAAGTCCAACATCCCGACCGGTACAGGTGGTAATGGGCAGGTATTCAGTGATTTCTATGACCATGGCCTGTTGATTAACGATGCCATGTGGGACCGTTGGTTCTGCTCCTCCGTCTCTGATATGCCGAACAAAAAGGCCAAGCAGCTGGTGGATGAGTTCTTTGCCGACCGCAAGGGCAAAGACGCCACGCGCTCCACGCTGCCGGTGTCTCGCTATGTGCGTACCGGTGAGCCGTATGAGAACAAGGACATCGTCTCCAAAATCATGAAGAAAGATGGCTGGAAGTACATTGCCCAGTACCTCATGATTGACGGCGGCTTCAACGTGAATTCCACCTCGGTGGATGCTTGGGCTGCTGTGCTGCAGGGGCTTGCACGCCGCCAGCTTGTTACCAACTCCTCCGGTAAGTTGGCCTTGGTGGAGGGTAGCTCTGAGGATAATACGGAGTCCGTCCTGTTCCCCCGCTTCATGGTTTCCACTGCCAATAAGGCCATTGACCCGAACGGCGGTTACAGCATGATGATGGGTGCCTCCGACCTCCGCAGCGGTTCCTCTTCCGGGCTGGCTGCTTGGGGTGACATCCGTGAGTTGGATTCCGCTCAAATCCGTCAGCTCGCTGAGGCTATGGTGGAGCAGGTGCGCCAGCGTGGCCCCTTCCTTAATATGTCCGACTTCGTGAACCGCCGCCTCGATAAGCGCAATGAGGAGCACGCGATGAAGGGAGCTCTTCAGGCTGCTATCGATAACGCCGGGCTCAATGATGGCTTTGATGACGAGACCACCGACCCGCAGGGCGGGGGAGACCTCTACAAGTTCCCCGCTGCTGAGGAAGGCTCCATTTACACCGCTGCTCCGGGCTACCTGATTCAGAGTGATGTGTTGCTCTCCCTGGGCAACATCCTGACCGTGCGTGATGATACCTTCACCGTACGTGCCTACGGTTGCGTGCGCACTGAAACGGACGGCGTGCTGGCTCAGGCCTGGTGTGAGGCTGTGGTGCAGCGTACCATTGAGTATGTGGACCCCCGCAACCGCCCCGCTGATTCCGATTATGAGCCCGATGGTGCCGCCGGTAAGAACAAGCTCACCTCCACGAACAGAAACTTGGGTCGTAAGTTCCGCATTGTTTCCTTCAAGTGGCTGGATGCTTGGGATATCTGATGCACCCTCCCGTGCAAAACTCTTTCCGAAAGGCTCGGCCACTGCGCCGAGCCTTTTTGTGCGTCATTTTTTACAAAAAATCTCGCGCATACGCGCGCGCGAGTCGCTTTTCCGCCTTATCCGGGAAAAAATGATAAAAAATTAGGAAAAAGTTCATAAAATCAGAAGAAAAGGCTTGCCAAATGAAGAAAATGTAGTAAACTATGTGCCCCTCCACAGTGCAGGAATGCCGTATAGTGGAGTCGCAATATCGGGTCTGCCGCCGAGTAAACAGGATGTCCTCTTATGGTAATGAGGACCTAGCCAAAACCTCGGAAGCGCCTGAAACCTAATAAACTAAAGGAAACATGCCGACCATTAATCAGCTCGTCCGTAAGGGACGTATCGTACCGGAAGAGAAGTCGAAGTCTCGCGCTCTTCATAGCTGTCCGCAGCGTCGTGGCGTCTGCCTTCAGGTGATGACGCGTACGCCGAAGAAGCCGAACTCCGCTCTTCGTAAAGTAGCTAAAGTCCGCCTTACCAATGGCGAAGAAGTTATCGCCTACATCGGCGGTGAGGGCCACAACCTTCAGGAGCACTCCATCGTACTCGTACGTGGTGGCCGTGTGAAGGACTTGCCCGGTGTTCGCTATCACATCGTTCGTGGTGCTCTGGACTGCCTTGGCGTTGACAAGCGCCGCCGTGGCCGTTCTAAGTACGGTGCCAAGCGCCCCAAGGCCGGTGCCGCCGCTCCCGCTAAGAAGAAGTAATCCCTTAAATCTTTAATATCACACTATTATGGCTCGTCGTAAACGCGTCTATAAGAAGATTGAGCGTCGTGACTCTCGTTACGACTCTGTATTGGTAGGCCGCCTTATCGGTAAGGTGATGCTTGCCGGCAAGCGCGCTCTTGCTGAGCGCATCGTTTACAAGGCTATTGACCTTGCTAACGAGGGCACTGACACCGTAAGCCCCCTTGAGGTGCTGACTCGTGCCATTGAGAACGCTAAGCCCCGCGTGGAGGTGAAGAGCCGCCGCGTTGGTGGTGCTACCTACCAGGTTCCCTTGGAGGTTGCTCCCGATCGTTCCGAGGCTCTTGCCATGCGTTGGATCATCAACTATGCCCGCAATCGTAAGGGTATCCCGATGGCCAAGGCTCTTGCCAATGAAATCAAAGAGGCCGCTGCCAACCAGGGTGCCGCCGTGCGTAAGCGCGACGACGTTCACAAGATGGCTCAGGCCAACCGCGCCTTCGCTCACTTCCGCTGGTAATCTGCGTAAGTTTTTCTCGTAATCTCTGAAACCTTAACATTCATATTACTTTACTGAATTATGGCTAGTTATAGCAGCCCTGACCGCAAGGCCCCGCTCGAGCGCTACCGCAACTTCGGTATCGCTGCACACATCGACGGTGGCAAAACCACGCTTTCCGAGCGCATCCTTTTCTACACTGGCATGATCCACAAGATCGGCGAGACCCACGAGGGTTCTGCGACGACCGACTGGATGGAACAGGAGCAGGAACGCGGTATTACCATTACCTCCGCCGCCGTTACCACCAACTGGAAACAGTTGCCTGCTGAGGGCTGCTGCAAGCTTTTCGAGAACGAGAACTTCCAGCTCAACGTTATCGATACCCCCGGCCACGTGGACTTCACCGCTGAGGTGGAGCGTTCCCTGCGTGTGCTCGACGGCGCTATCGTTGTGTTCTGTGGTGTGGCCGGTGTACAGCCCCAGACCCAGACGGTGTGGCGCCAGGCCAACAAGTACGAGGTGCCCCGCATCTGCTTCGTGAACAAGATGGACCGTACCGGTGCCAACTTCGACAACGTGCTCAACGACATCCGCACCAAGCTCGGTGCTAACGCTGCTCCCGTTCTCATCCCCATCGGTGCTGAGGACCAGCTTTGCGGCCAGATCGACGTTGTGAACCAGAAGGCCATCTACTACAGCGACTCCGACCGCATGGGCTCCACCTACGAGGTGAAGGATCTCGAGGGTGAGCTCAAGGAGATCGGTGAGGCCGCTCTTGAGGAGCTTAAGAGCGCTGTGGCTGACGTGGACGACGAGCTCGCCGAGCTCTTCCTCATGGAGGAGCCCATCGATGCCCCGACCCTCAAGGCTGCCATCCGTCGTGCTTGTATCGCTAACAAGTTCATCCCCGTAACCGGTGGTTCCGCTTTCAAGAACAAGGGTGTTCAGGGCCTTCTTGACGCCGTTGTGGACTACCTGCCCTCCCCGCTCGAGGCCAAGCTGGCTACCGTTACCGGTACCATCCCCACCGGTCTTGACGAGAACGGCTACGAGACCTTCGAGACGCAGGAGATCATCCCCTCCGATAAGGACAAGCCCGTTGCCCTTGCATTCAAGCTCTGGGCTGACAAGTTCGTGGGTTCCCTCGTGTTCATCCGCGTATACACCGGCGTTATCCGCAAGGGTGACACCGTGTACAACCCCCGTACCCGTAAGCGTGAGCGCGTAGGCCGTCTGCTCCAGATTCAGGCTAACGTACACACCGACGTGAACGAGGTATACTCCGGTGATATCGCCGCTATCGTGGGCCTCAAGAATGCCACCACCGGTGACACGCTTGCTACCGACGACTTCGACTTCACCCTCGAGCCCCCGACCTTCCCCGACACCGTGATTTCCATGGCTGTGGAGCCCCTTACCAAGGCCGACCAGGAGAAGATGTCCAACGCTCTCCAGCGTCTGTCCGCTGAGGACCCCACCTTCCGCGTGAAGACCGACGAGGAGACCGGCCAGACCATCATCGCCGGCATGGGTGAGCTTCACCTCGACATCATCGTGGACCGCCTCAAGCGCGAGTTCAAGGTAGAGGCCAACACCGGTAAGCCCCAGATTGCCTACCGTGAGACCATCACCAAGTCCGCCGACCGCGTACAGGGCAAGCTCGTGAAGCAGTCCGGTGGTCGTGGTCAGTACGGTGACGTGGTTATCGCCATGCGCCCGGGTGAGCGTGGTACGGGCCTCAAGATTGCCAACAAGATTGTTGGTGGTGCCATTCCGAAGGAGTACATGAATGCCGTGTACGCCGGTCTGAATGAGGCTATGAACTCCGGTACCGTTGCCGGCTATCCCGTGGAGGACGTAGAGGTAGACGTTATCGACGGTTCCTACCACGAAGTTGACTCCAACGAAAACGCTTTCAAGATGGCTGCTATCTTCGCCATGAAGAACGCTTTTGCTAAGTGCGCTCCCGTACTGCTTGAGCCCATCATGGCTGTGGAAGTTGTCACTCCGTCCGAGAACCAGGGCGACATCATGGGCGACCTCAATCGCCGCCGCGCCATGGTTAAGAACATGGAGCACAAGGGTAACGAGTGCGTTCTGACCGCCGACGTTCCCTTGGCTGAGATGTTCGGTTACTCCACCGATATCCGTACCCTCTCCAAGGGTCTGGCTTCTTACTCCATGGAACCCTCTCACTTCGAACAAGTACCCTCGAACCTTGTCGCAGACATCGTCAAGGCTCGCGGTGGTAACAAATAAACCAACTCAATTACTAACCTAAACATAACCGCACGTTCATGCAAAGTCCCAAAATCCGCATCCGTCTCCGTGCTTTTGACAGCCGCGCTATCGATCGCTCCGCTTCCGAGATCGTCGAAACCGCTAAGCGCACGGGCGCCAAAGTTGCCGGTCCGATTCCTTTGCCGACTCGTATCGAGAAGTTCTCTGTGAACCGCTCGGTCCATGTTAACAAGAAATCTGCCGACCAGTTCGAA
>CAJGCY010000087.1 GCA_904501955.1 uncultured Akkermansia sp.
CGAGCGTTAGCGAGCCTAATTCAGAGTCCCGGAGGGGCGCCATAAAATAGCCCGGCGGTGGAGCCCCGCAAGGGGCGGAACCCCGGGAAAAGGCCACAAAAACAAATGCGAACCCCGGAGGGGTGGCATAAAGCGTGGCTCGGAATACGGTATTGGTTCAAAATGCCGCAAACACCAAAAATACGCGCCCACAACGGCTCGGAGCTCCGCTTCGCTACGGTCCTCGCCATTATATGTCGGCCTACGCTGCGTCGCTTCGCTCCGTCGCTCCGGGCTCAAATTTCTTTTTTTACGCTACCCGGGGTTCCGCGGCTTCGCCGCTCCACCGCCGGGCTATTCTATAGCGCCCCTCCGGGGCTCCGAATTAGGCTCGCTTACGCTCGCATTCCCCCCTTCAACTTCCGATTTATCGGGCTGTTTTCAACTAAAAACTTAAACAGGGCGAAGAGGGTTCCCGTGGAACCGGCGGCGGTGAGGGCACCTCCCTTTCGCGTAGAGGGGCGATGATTTGAGGGATATTTTGAGCCGTGAACAATGCCCCCCTCTGCGGTGGGACTTACCAACTTTTACGCAAGCGCCTGAGGTTAGATTGCGCGTCAGTGTTACCACGGCGGGCCGCCTCGCGGTACCACTCAATCGCTTTATTCATGTTTTTCTTCACACCCACCCCATTTTCATAGCACCAGCCCAAATTATTTTGGGAATAAACTTCACCTTGGTCTGCCGCCATGCGGTACAACCGCACGGCCTCGGCCTCATCTTTCGCCACGCCGAGGCCTTTCCGATAGCACGAGCCCAAATTACACAAAGCGGTAGTGTACCCCTGCTCCGCCGCCTTGCGATACCACTTCACGGCTTCGGGCTCATCTTTCGCCACGCCGAGGCCTTTCTCATAGCACCAGCCCAAATTACGCTGAGCGCGAGCATTCCCCGATTCTGCCGCTTTACGATACCACTTCACGGCTTCGGGCTCGTCTTTCGGCATACCTTTGGCGTATTGATAGCAAATGCCTAAATTATTCTGCGCATCAGCATTCCCTTGCTCCGCCGCTTTGCGGTACCACCGGATGGCTTGGGGCAAGTCTTTCAAGACGCCGCAACCTCTGTCATAACACCACCCCAAATGATACTGAGCAATAGCATTCCCTTGCTCCGCCGCTTTGCGGTACCACCGCGCGGCCTCTGCGGTATCTTTTGCAACAATAGTACCCTGTTCACAGCGAATCCCCAAGGCAGTCTGCGCAGTCGGATTTCCGCCCTCCGCAGCCTTACGAAGCCACTGCATGGCAGCGACTTCATCTTTCTGCATGCTTAAACCGTGCGCCATCAAAAGGCTGTATACGAACTCCGCCTCATGATTCCCCCTTGTGGCCAGCACTTGCAGCGTTTGCACAATGCCGGCATTCGGCGGCAGGGGAATATCTTTTGTAACAGGCAAAATGCTTTGGGCATGAACAGCCATCACGGCTTGCATGTATTCCGCACACGCGGCATTGCGATCGACCTCTTCACGGGCGAGGTGGGCTTCCTGCTCGCGTTGCAGGCGCTCAGCTTCTTCGCGGGCTTTGCGTTCGGCTTCTTCACGGGCGAGGCGGGCTTCCTGCTCGCGTTGCAGGCGCTCAGCTTCTTCGCGGGCTTTGCGCTCTGACTCTTCACGGGCGAGGCGGGTTGCCTGCTCGCGCCTAAGCAAATCCATCTCTTCTTGGGCAAAGCGCTCCGCCTCCGCAAGGGCATATTCCGCCTGCAAGCGCTCTTGCGCCACAGCATCCAGATAGGCATACACGCCGTAGCCGGCACCGCCCAGCAGCACAGCAGCCGACAGCGTGAGAATGAGGGGAAACTTGCTGCGCCGGGGCGCGGTGGGCTCCTCCGTCCGCAACGGCTGCGGAATGGAAACAGCCGCCTCAGCTGCTACGCCGGATTCCGGATGCGGGCATACCGCCGGTATGCGCTGCGCTTGATTTTCGAGCACTTCCAGCCACGATTGCGCACTTTGCCAGCGGTTCTTGGCGCGAACGGCCAGCGCGGTGTCGATACTGCCCAACAGGGTGGCGGAGAAACGCCCGCGCAACTCCGCGCGATGGGCCAAGGGGCGGTAGGGGTCCACCTCTTCCGCCAAGCGAGCATTCGCCTCCGGCGGCAGTTGCCCCGTGATAACACGGTAGCAGGTAGCGCCGAGGGCATAAACATCCGTCCACGGCCCGAGCTTGCCGTGGGTGGTAATCTGCTCGATGGGGGTATAGCCCGGTGTTCCCACCATGGTGGCGGAGCGCTCCGTTTGCAGGGCGCGCGCGGTGCCGAAGTCGATGAGGATGGGCTCGCCATCCGCCTGCAGCAGGATGTTGCCGGGCTTCAGGTCACGGTGCAGCAGGTTCTGAGCATGCAGGTAATCCAGCGCCCCCAGCACAGACTTGAGAATAGGCAGCAACCACGCCTCATTCACCGCCTCCGAGGGTATCACCTTGTGCAGCTCCTGCGCCTCGATGTAGGGCATCACGTAATAGGCCGTGCCCAGCGCCTCGAAGGCCTCATACACGCGCACAATGTTAGGGTGGTTCAGTCGGGCAAGCAGGCGTGCCTCATCCACAAAGCGCGTGAGCGTATGCGCATAATTCTCCACAGCATCCGCCACATCCAAGGGGCGCACTTGCAACGACGCATCATCACGCACGGCGTAGAACGTAGGCAGGTTCTCCTTCACAACCACCTTCGCCTCCGTACGTTCATCCACCGCAAGATAAGTAATACCGAAGCCACCCTGCCCCAGCTTACGCAGCAAGCGGTAATGCCCCAAGGCAATACCATCCGGCAAGCTCATACTCTTGCTCTTTGCCACCGCAATATGCTGTGAGTCGGCTGACATGTTGCAGATTTTGATTAAAGCTCAGAGAAAATGGTGTTACCACTTTTTACCCAAGTTTTTGAGATTGGATTGAGCATTCGTATTACCTTGGCGCGCAGCCTTGCGGTACCACTTCACCGCTTCGCTCATATTTTTCGACACGCCAAAGCCAGACTCATAGCACCAGCCTAAGTTACATTGAGCAATAGCAAACCCTTGCTCCGCTGCTTTGCGGTACCACTTCGCCGCTTCATATTCATCTTTCGACACGCCGAGGCCTTTCTCGTAACAGTAACCTAAGTTACATTGAGCAATAGCATTCCCCTGTTCCGCCGATTTGCGGTACCACTTCACCGCTTCATACGCATCTTTCGACACGCCGAGGCCATTTTGATAACACCAGCCTAAGCCGTTTTGAGCTCCAGCGTGCCCCTGTTCCGCCGATTTGCGGTACCACTTCACCGCTTCATATTCATCTTTCGACACGCCGAAGCCGTTTTGATAACACCAACCTAAATTATTACAAGCATTGGCATGTCCCTGGTCCGCAGCCTTGCGATACCACTTCACCGCTTCATACGCATCTTTCGACACGCCGAAGCCTTTCTCGTAACACCAGCCAAGGTTATGCTGCGCTTGGGCGTGCCCCTGATCCGCCGATTTGCGGTACCACTCCACCGCTTCGTACTCATCTTTCGACACGCCGAGGCCTTTGTCGTAACAGTAACCTAAGTTATTTTGAGCAATAACGTGCCCCTGATCCGCCGATTTACGGTACCACTTCGCCGCTTCATACTCATCCTTCGCTACGCCCTTACCTTGATAATAACATTCACCCAAAACATTTTGCGCATGAGGCTCGCCGGCATTTGCCGCAAGGCGAAGGTAATCCATGGCCTTCGTTTCATTTTGAGGCACGGACATGCCGTGAGTGGTCAGCACGCTGAACACAAACTCAGCCTCATGATTCCCCTTATCGGCAAGTTCACGCAGAGTTTGCACCACCTGATCATTCGGAGGGGTGGGAATTTTATCAGCATCGGGCAAACTGGCCTTGGTATGCACAGCCATGACCGCATGTATGTATTCCACGCATGCTGCCTCTTCACGGGCTTTGCGCTCGGCTTCTTCGCGGGCGAGGCGAGCTTCCTCCTCACGTTTGATTCGGTCCGCCTCTTCTCGAGCGAGTCGGGCTTCTTCCTCACGCTTAATGCGCTCCGCTTTTTCTCGAGCTATGCGTTGAGCCTCAGCCTGCTCATATTCCGCCTGCAGGCGAGCCTTCTCCACGGCATCCAAATAGGCATACACGCCATAGCCACCGCCCCCCAGCAGCACAACGGCCAGCAGGGTAAGGATGAGCGGGAGGCTGCTACCCTTGGACGGGGTGGAGGGAGCTGCAGTATCGACCGTGGCAACAGAAATGGGGACAGAGCGGGTATCCGCAGGCGCGGCCAAGGCCTCCAGCCAAGCTTGAGCGCTTTGCCAGCGGTTCTTAGCGCGGACGGCCAGCGCGGTGTCGATGCTGCTCAGCAGGGTGGCGGAGAAACGCCCGTACAACTCCGCGCGATGAGCCAGCGGGCGGTAGGGGTCTTCATCATCAAGGCGTTCCACAGCCTGCGGTGGGAGCTCACCGGTAATCAGGCGGTAGCAGGTAGCGCCGAGGGCGTAGATATCCGTCCAAGGTCCACGCTTACCGTTCGGGGTAATTTGCTCGATGGGGGTGTAGCCCGGTGTGCCCACCATGGTGGCGGAGCGCTCCGTTTGCAGGGCGCGCGCGGTGCCGAAGTCGATGATAATAGGCGTACCGTCCGCCTGCAGCAGGATGTTGCCGGGCTTCAGGTCGCGGTGCAGCAGGTTCTGAGCGTGCAGGTAGCCGAGCGCGCCCAGCACAGACTTGAGGATAGGCAGCAGCCACGCCTCATTCACCGCCTCCGTGGGTAAGACCTTGTGCAGCTCCTTAGCCTCAATGTAGGGCATCACGTAATAGGCCGTGCCCAGCGCCTCGAAGGCTTCGAGCACGCGCACGATGTTCGGGTGGTTCAGTCGGGCAAGCGTGCGAGCCTCATCCACGAAACGCCGCAAGGTGTGCGCATAGTTCTCCGGCGAGGTCTCATCATCCAGCGGATGCACATGCAGGGTATAATCATTGCGGTAGGCGTAGAAGGTGGGCAAGTTTTCCTTAATCACCACTCGCTCATTAGTTTGCGTATTCTGCGCCAGATAGGTGATACCGAAGCCGCCCTGTCCTATTTTGTGCAACAAGCGGTAATGCCCTAGCTCTATGCCTGCGGTCAGAGCCACGCCACTGCTGACACGGCCTCCGGTTGCGATGTTCGTCTGAGATGTGTTACTTGTCATTGTTCACCAAATTTTACCTATTAAAATGCTTACTGCCATTACCACGTTACACCCATTTTACTGAGGGCGGATTGAGCGGCTTTGTTACCTTGGCGGGCGGCGCTGCGGTACCACGCTATGGCTTGAGCTCTGTCTTTGCTCACGCCAAGGCCGTTTGCATAACAATAGCCTAGGCTATGCTGCGCTTTGTCATTACCCTGCTCCGCCGCCCGGCGGAACCACTTCACCGCTTCGTAATTATCCTTTGCTACGCCGATTCCTTGCTGGTAACAGTAGCCCAAACTATACTGACCGATGGCATCCCCCAGCTCTGCAGCTCTGCGGTACCACCTTACACCTTCCGCGTTATCCTTCGCCACACCGATTCCTTGGTGGTAGCAGTAACCCAAACTGCGCTGTGCCGCGGTAAGGTCTTGCTCCGCCGCGCGGCGTATCCACTTCACCGCCTCGACCTCATCCTTCGCTACGCCGGCGCCTTCATAATAACAGGCACCCAAGCCATTTTGCCCTTGGGCATTGCCCTGCTCCGCGGCCATGCGGAACCACTGCGCAGCCTCAAAATGATTCTTGACCACACCGACGCCGTGCCTGTAGCAATGCCCCATCTGAGCCTGCGCCCCTGCATGGCCTTGCTCAGCAGCCAAGCGGTACCACTTCACCGCTTCCGCCTCATCCTTCGCCAAAACGGAACCCGTTGCATAACGCTCAGCCATGGCAAGCCGGGCATAAGTATTGCCACCTTCAGCAGCATTGCGTAGCAACTGCATGGATTGCTCTTTATCCATCGGCACACCCTGACCATGTGCATATAACACACTGAGCACGAACTCGGCATCATGATTCCCCCGCTCGCAGAGCGCACGCAGTGACTGCACAACTGACTCAGCTTGGGGTGCGGGTACCGTCTCCGGCAATGCGGTATCGGCATGAACAGCCAAAACGGATTTTATATAGGCCAGGCAAGCCCCCTCTGCGCGGGCTTTACGCTCCGCCTCTTCGCGGGCTTCACGCTCCGCCTCCTCACGGGCGAGGCGAGCTTCTTCCTCGCGTTTCACGCGTTCAGCCTCTTCGCGCACTTTCCGCTCCGCCTCTTCTCGGGCGAGGCGAGCTTCTTCCTCGCGTTGAAAACGCTCTGCTCGCTCCTGCGCCATGCGCTTCGCTTCAGCTAGCGCATTTTCCCTTCGCAAGCGGTCTTGCGCCTCAGCCTCCAGATAGGCATATACACCGTAGCCGCCCCCCATGAGAATAACTACCAACAGACTGAAGATGAGCACAAGGCGCCCTTTACCACCGGAGCCCGTTGCGGAGACTTCCGCCACCTGCCCTGTGGGCATACGGTAGGGTGGCTGAGCTGTGGCATGCGGGCTAACGCCCGAACCGGCAGGTGCAGCCAGCGCGAGCATCCATTCTTGCGCGCTCTGCCAGCGCTCTTTGGCGCGCACGGCCAGCGCTTTATCAATGCTGCTCAACAGGGCGTGCGAGAAACGAGCTTGCAGCTCTACACGGGCAGCCAGCGGGCGGTAGGGGTCATCATCTATACGCTCGATGGATTGAGGAGGAAGCTCACCGGTAATCAGGCGGTAGCAGGTGGCTCCCAAGGCGTAAAGATCCGTCCACGGACCGCGATTGCCATGCGGGGTAATCTGCTCCAGCGGGGTGTAGCCCGGTGTGCCCACCATGGTGGCGGAGCGCTCCGTTTGCAGGGCGCGCGCCGTGCCGAAGTCGATGAGGATGGGCGTACCGTCCGCCTGCAGCAGGATGTTGCCGGGCTTCAGGTCGCGGTGCAGCAGGTTCTGAGCATGCAAGTAATCCAGTGCCCCCAGCACAGACTTGAGAATAGGCAGCAACCACGCCTCATTCACCGCCTCCGTGGGTATGACCTTGTGCAGCTCCTTCGCCTCGATGTAGGGCATCACGTAATAGGCCGTGCCCAGCGCCTCGAAGGCATCGAGCACGCGCACGATGTTCGGGTGGTTCAGGCGGGCAAGCGTGCGAGCCTCATCCACGAAACGCCGCAAGGTGTGCGCATAGTCTGCCTCAGCATTCGCCACATCCAAGGGAGCTATACGCAGGGTTTCATTATTGCGCGAAGCATAAAAAGTGGGCAAATTTTCCTTAATCACCACCTTTTCGAGGCTTTGCACATGCTCGGCAAGGTACGTAATACCGAATCCGCCTTGGCCGACTTTGCTCAACAAGCGGTAATGTCCCAGCTCAAGCCCCACCGGCAAGGCTAAGCTCATGCTACTGCTACCACCTGTTGTATGTGAAGAATTGCCCGTCATCATTTACTACTTAACGGCAAACAATATACTACCGCAACGCGCGAATTTCCAGCTTTTTTTGTTGCGCCGCCAAAGTCCCCCCCCCATCACACGTTTTCGTAGTCCTGAATGAGCTCCACGAAGGCGCGGAGAGTGGTGCGGAGGGTCCAGGGGCCGATGCCTTTGAGGCGGGCGGCTGCCTCCATGGTGGTGGGTTTGATGGTAGCCATCGCCTTCATGGTTTCGGTGTTGAGGATGCGGTAGACGGGCATGCGGTACTCGTCCGCGAGGTCACGGCGGAGCTCTGCAAGGTGGTTGTAGAGCTCTTTATCCATGCGGCCGAGCATGATGTTGCTGATGAGCTCTTTACCGCGGGCGGAGAAGGCGGGCTTGCCCTTCTTTTTGAGGGCGTTGGTGCTCCAGCGCTTGCGGGTGAGGCGGGCGGGGGCTTTCTCACGCATCACTTCCTCACCCTTGGGGGAGAGGGTGAGCAGGGGCATGTCTCCCCCGCTGCTCTGCAGCAGACCGGCCTCTTGCATGGCGCGGAAGAGGGCTTTCATGCGGGCATCCGTCAGCTCGGAGAGGATGCCGTAGGTGGACAGCGAGGTGAGGAAGCGGTGCATGTTGGCATTTTTGGAGCCGCGCAGCATGTCCATAATCTTGCTGCGGCCATACACGCCCTGCCACGAGCCGTCCGGCAGGCGCTTAGAGGCGCGGGCAACGCCTGCCAAGGCTTTGCGGACGATGGTGAGGTCCTCCCCGCTCAGCTCCTCCACATCCGCGGGTTCCTCCGCATTGCACACATCGCAATGGCCGCAATCGCAGGCGCCCTCCTCGCCGAAGTAGTCCAAAATCCACCGCTGGCGGCAGCCGGGGCTGTATGCATAGCGGGTAATGGCCTCAATCTTGGCGTGGTCGCGGCGAGCTTTCTCCTCAATGGCCTCTTGGTCAATGGGGAGGGCTGCGAAGGGCGTGCCGGGGTTCAGCACGCGGGTAAGGCGGGTGTTAGAGCCCGGTACATCGGAGCGGGAGATGGCGCCGGCGTGAATCAGGGCGGAGAGAGCGGTGCTCACGCCCATGGGGTTCACATCTTTACCCAGCTCAGCCGTCATGGCATCCACCGTCATTTGCAGCTCACCGGTATCCGCATTGCAGCGGGCGCGCAGCAGGTTGTACACGCTGCGGATGAGCTGCACGGAGGGGTTGCTGCCCTCAAAAAAGAATTCCTGTGTCTTGAGGTCCGCGTGGTTGAACAGCAGCTCGCAAGCGGACATCTCGCCGTCACGCCCGGCGCGGCCTGCCTCCTGATAATAAGCCTCTACACTGCCGGGAATCTCGAAATGGATGACGAAGCGCACATCCGAGCGGTCAATACCCATGCCGAAGGCGTTGGTAGCCACCACCACATCCGCCCTGCCGGAGATGAAGGCCTCTTGCGAGAACTCGCGCTCCTCATCCGTCATGCCGGCGTGGTACGCCACGGCGCTGCTGCCGTAGCCCTGTATCTCCTCAAACACCGTCATCACATTCTTGCGGGTGGAGCAGTAAATAATGCCCTTCTTCCACTTGGCAATGACCTTGCGAATGCGCTCGAACTTGGCGGCGCGGTTCTCACAGTGAGTGATGGCGAAGTCCAGATTATCGCGCCCGAACCCGCTGATGGTGATGGCGGGGTCCTGCAGTTGGAGGGTTTGCAGGATGTCCTGCCGCACGTTTTGCGTGGCGGTGGCGGTGAGGGCAACCGTCTGCGGGTTGCCGAGCTCTTGGCGCACGCGGCCGAGGCGCAGGTAATCCGGGCGGAAATCATGCCCCCACTGGCTGAGGCAGTGCGCCTCATCAATGGCAAAAAGGCTGATGTGCAAGCCCTGCAACGTGCGCATAAAGCCCTCATTACCGAAGCGTTCCGGGGCGACGTACACGATTTTGAGCTCGCCGTTGCGGAAGTCCTGCATCACCTGGCGGTACTCATCCGCCCCGAGGGAGGAGTTGATGGCCGCGGCGGGAATACCACGCGCCACCAGGGCATCCACCTGGTCCTTCATGAGCGCAATGAGCGGGGAAACCACGATGGTCACACCCTCGCGGCAAAGCGCGGGCAACTGGTAGCACAGGGATTTGCCACCGCCCGTCGGCATGATGGCAAGCGAATCCCTCCCCGCGAGAATGTTGGCCACAATCTCGTCCTGCCCGGACCTCAGCCCCTCAAAGCCGAAGTACTCACGCAAGGCCTCCTCGGCATTGCTTATCTCGCGGAACTTACTCATGCCGCTATTCTACCAAATCACATGCCACATGTCCACGTGAATTTGCGTTATGGGGCTAAAGTCCCGTGCTTTGCGCAAAAAGCCCTGCATGGCGCATGACCATGCAGGGACATAACAAATGAATACCCCAAATTGATAGGCGACGTTTATCAGAACGTGCAACCTACACCCACGGAGATGGTGTGAGCACCGTAAATGCCCTCCAGATCACCGTCGCTGAAGTGGGTACGGCCGAACTCATAGCCAACCTTCACGTGCACGTTGTCGGAGCACATGAACTTGAAGCCTGCACCAACGGACCAGGTGAAGCCGGAACCATCAGCGGAGCCCCAAGCGTCCTCCACATCACACCAGGCATAACCGATCTTACCACCGAGGTAGAAGAGCACGTCATCCGTCAGCTCGAGGTTCAGGTCATAACCTACCGTCAGGGGCATCATGAAGAAGTCCGTGGAGTAGTTGTAACCCTCGTAGCTGTAGTCCTCCTCACCCCACTGAGCAGCAAGGTTGAGGCTGAACTGGTGGCGAACGCTGTCGCTACCGTTGGAGTAAAGGCTGAGGCCTGCACGCACACCCCACATGTCGGGGTCACCGCTGTCGTTAGCGATGCTGTAGATACCCTCGACGGTGTATACGGGCTGGACGTCGTTCGGGGTAAGTGCACCACCGGCCGGCACTGCAGAGTAATAAGGAGCTGCAGCTGCTGCGCCGCTAAGGGCGCCCATCAAAGTTACGATAGAGAGGATTTTTTTCATAACGAACTACTTTTACCATAATTCCACAGCCATGACAAGCACAGATTTCTATTTTCTACGCGTTTAAGGCATTTCCGGTGCGGGGCGGGGGCGCGCCCGAAGGGGTGCGGCAAAAAAAGCAGCGCTCTGTTTATACCAACCGCGCGATAAATCGGAAGTTGGCGATTAGTTGGCGAGCCGCAGGCGAGCGGAATTCTGAACCCGCGTCAGCGGGTGACCTAACTTAGCCTAGGGCGTAAGCCCTAGGAAACGAAAGAAAAAGAAACTCAGAACCCGCAGCCAGTCGAGGCCTGCCGAGACGGTATGCGGGTGGCATAACCCGCCCGGAGCACGTAAGTGCGAA
>CAJGCY010000088.1 GCA_904501955.1 uncultured Akkermansia sp.
GGAACCCAGGGAACCTGTGGTGACAGCACCTTCCTTTCGCGCGGATGGGCGATGATTTGAGGGGAATGGATGGGGCACGCCTGCTGTCGGCCTCCTCAGCTCCGCTTCGTCGGACTCCATTTTCCTTTTTTGTCATATACCCAGAGTTACGCCACTACGTGGCTTCACTCTGGGCTATTGTACTTTCGCCCCGCGCTTGCGGGGCTTTTGTGTTCGGCGGGCATGCGCCCGCGAGGAGAAGGCGGTTTCTTTCGCTCGGATGGCTAATGAATAGATGCATGGGGGCAATTCCGCGCCATGCTTTATGCCACCCCTACCGGGGGGGCACATTTGTTTTTTCGTCGAGCATGCCGGATAATTAGGTGAGGCTGGCTGTTTATGAACCGGCTGCATGGCGGGGGAGTCATAGTAGATAAGCAAGGTTGAACGCACTTGCGGAGAAGTTATGAAATACCGATTGATATCAATCACACTGATAGGGGCGTGCGCAGTGAGCACGGCTGTGGCAGCTGAGGCATCCGCTTTGGACAAGATACTTGAGGCCGGGCGGGATTACGGAGAGCACCGCGCGCGAGAAGAACGACGTGAGCGACGCGAAGAACGCGAAGATGAAGCGCGCGAACGTCGACGCCAGCGCCGTCATGATTCACCGAATCACCGGCAGCACGATAAAGATAAGAAAAGAGAGCACGGCAAACGCCGCTCATAGAGCAGCGCGGTGTATAAAGCGGGGTGAGGGGAGGGTGGCGTCAGTTATTTTTATCACGCCCAAGCATAGTGCGTGAGTCTTCGAGGGTGCGGCGGTAGTATTCTCGGCTGCTGATGATGGAGGGTTTGCCCCATTTTTTGCGGCGACCCTCCACGTAGGCGTTTGTTTCGGATGTGGAAACCGGGCTATCCGGCGTGTTGTAGCGAGTGTCTCGCGCGTTGTAGGCGGTTCTTGTTCATCCTGTCTGTGTTTCGCCTCCGTCTTCCTCCCCACCCCACATTACTGTGACGCAGTTGCCATTGGCAATTTGATTCCGCCCTGTCAGCGGCTCATTGGGGACTTTCACCCCAGTTACGTGTCATGCCTGACGTACTAAAAAGCCGGCACCGTATCAAGGAAACGGTGCCGGTGAATATGTGTCAGAGCTCAAAAAGCTTTTACTTAGCTCCGGCCTTTTTGAGCAGATTCACGATTTCAGTGAATCCTGAGTGTTGGGCTCTCTGTAGGGGTGTTACTCCATCCCAATTTGGCCTATTTACGTCAATGTCCCGGCGCTGTAACAGTACTTTCACGACTTCTGTGCAACCGTTGAAAACGGCCAGATAGAGAGGGCGCTCTCCGTAGTTATTAGTTTTGTTAATTTCTATTCGTGGGTGCTTTATCAGCAGCTTAACACTTTCCACGGAGCCGTTTCTGGCAGCTGCGATGAGGGGAGTATCACATCCATAGCCACACCCTTTATTAACGTCAATGCCGGGAACCTCCAGTAATACCTTAACGACCTCAGAACAATCGTGCTGCGCTGCCCAGCGAAGGGGCGTTAAATCAAAAGAAAAGTCCTTGTTGACATTGATTTTATGGGTGGAAAGCAAGATTTTCACACATTCTGCGTGCTTTTTCTTAATTGCCTGCTCGAATGCGCCTTCGACGAATTTGTCTACCATTCCCGGAATGTTTATCAGTAAGCTCACGATTTCCGAATGACCGTTTCCCGCAGCTAACATCAATGCATCTTGAACAAGATTGTTTCTGTTTGTTTTGGTTGCAAAGAAGTTCACACCGGGTGTATCAAGAAGTAATTTTACCGCTTGGATGTGTCCGTTTTCTGCGGCCTGTAGTAAAGCGCTATCTGCATTGTTGTTGCTACTGTCGATAATAATTCCGGGAGCTTGCAGTAGCAGCTTCATTATTTCTGTGTGACCGCGCATAGCTGCAGCGCTTAGCGCACTGAGGCCTCCTGTATCTACTATGTTGATGTCGATATTGGGTTGTTTTAATAACAACTTCACGATATCGAGGTGTCCGAGACCGGCTGCATAGATGAGCGGAGTGCCATTCGTACTATTTTCACCGTTTTGCAGTATAGTTTTTTTGTTGATATCCTGCTTTTGTTCTGCGAGAAGGCGCTTAACTGCGGCTGTGTCACCCTTAAATATAGCTAATTCTAATTCCGAATAGTTGCCGATTTGTATTTTGGGAACACTGAGGAGAAATTGTACTATTTCTTTTCGGTTTGCTGCAACTGCGCATGTAAACGGTGTCCTCCCGTACTTGTCTTTGCGATTAACGTCGATACCCGGGCTGGTTAATAGTAGTTTGATGGTTTCGAGCTGCCCATACAGAATGGCAATGCTCAGGGGTGTCCCGGAGCAACTATAGTCATAGAGCGCGGCAATGCGATTGATGTCTATATCCGGTGCCTTCAGAAGTAGCTTTACGTAACGTGTTTTACCCCATCTGCAGGCCTCAATCAGTACTTGTTGGGTAGTTGCTTTTCCGGCTATCAGATTGGCATATAAAGCCTTGTCATCATCGTTTTTTATTGCATCCGCATACGAACGGTTACCTATGGAGTTGAGATATGCCTCTGCTTTCTTTTTTTGTTCCTCAGAGGGGGAGAATAAGCGTTTCGGGTCGATTGCCTTCGCTTTCGTCCCTTTACCTTTATTCGACTTGCCCTTCTTGTCTTTCTTGGGGGCAAGGTGAACGGTATCTTCGGACTCGGGGAGGGGGGCGGTCTCGCCCTTTTTGAGCAGCTCCTGTATTTCCGCAGTGCTTTTGTTTATAGCTATCTCGAGGGGTGTTTTGCCGTCGATGGCTTTATTTACATCGATTTTACCGGTGTAAAGCAAGATTTTTACACATTCCACGTGTTTTTCCTCAATTGCTTTTATGAATGCCGCTTCTCCGTATTTTTCTACCATCTCCGGAATGTTTACCAGTAAGCTCACGACTTCCGAATGCCCGTTTTTTGCGGCTAAATACAATGCGTCGCGCATGTGGCCCGAGTATACTTTATTCGCAAAGACATCCACACCGGGTGTGTTAAGAAGTAATTTTACCGCTTCGGTATGTCCATTCTCTGCAGCACATGGTAAAGGACTATTCCTTCTGCCGCTGACAATAATACCGGGAGCTTGCAGTAGCAGCTTCATTATTTTTGTGTGCCCGTTCATAGCGGCAGCGGTCAGAGCACTGGTGTCACTATCATCTACTATGTTGATGTCGATATTGGGCTGTTTTAACAACAACTTCACGATATCGGTGTGCCCGAATCCTGCTGCATAAATGAGCGGAGTGGCCGCCGTGCGATCTTCCCGGCTCTGTTCCGTTTTTTCATTGATATCCGGTTTTTCTTCTGTGAGTATACGCTTAACTGCGGCTGTGTCACCCTTAAATATAGCCAATTTCAATTCCGAATAGTTGCCGATTTGTATTTTGGGAACCCGCATGAGCAATTGCACTATTTCTTTATTGTATACTTCAACCGCGTTTCGAAATGGAGTCCCACTGAATTCCGTGCGGTTTACGTCGATACCCGGGCTTGTTGTCAGCAGTTTGACGATTTCAGAATGCCCATGCTGTATGGCAATGATGAGCGCTGACGTGGCTGGAGCATCCGGGAATTCGATGAACATATTGACGTCTATATCAGGCGCCGACAGAAGTAGTTTTACGTAGTGGATTTTACCCCATTTGCAGGCTGCATGCAAGGCTTGTTCCGCGGTTGCCGCTCCGGATGTCAGGATTGCGTACAAAGCCTTGTCATCATCGTTTTTTATTGCATCCTCATACGCAGGGTTACCTATGGAGTCGAGATATGCCTTTGCTTGCGCTATTTGTTCCTCTGTGGGTGAGAACAATTGTTTCGGGGAGACCGGTAGCGTTTTCTTCTCATTGTCTGGTTTTTTATCTTTTTTACTCTTCTTGCCCTTCTTGTTTTTTTTGCCTTTCTTGGGGGCAAGGTGAATGGCATCCCCGAATTCGGGGAGGGGTGAGGTGAAGGCGGCAGCGTGTTGTGCGGGCAGCAATATGCCCGCTGCGGCAAGTATGGAGAGGAGGTGATGGTGTTTCATGATATTGCGATGGTGTTATAATGGAAAACGGTATCCTACTATGCAGCAGAATGTTTACTTAGCTCCGGCCTTTCTGAGCAGCTCCCGTATTTCTACAGCACATTCGTTTGTTGCACGCTCGAGGGGCGTTTCTCCATGGGTATTGGCTTTGTTAACATCAATTCCCGGAACAGCCAGCAAGAGCTTGACGCTTTCTGTTGCGTTTCCCAGTACAGCGTAGAACAAGGGTGTATCATTTAAACCGTTTACCCTGTTGACATCAATACCTCGTGCTGCAAGTAAAAGCTTCAAGCATTCCGTTCGGCCATAGAACGCAGCCTCATGGAGTGGTGTTGTAGCATAGCCTCTACCTTGAAGTATAACTGCTTTGTTGACGTCAATTTTTCGTGCTGCCAGCAGGTGTTTTACTGCTTCATGATTGTTCATCTGCACAGCCAAGAAGAGAGGCGTTGAGCCATCCGCATTTTCCTTGTTGACATCTTCTCCCGATTTAATGAGCTTCTTTATCGCACCGTAATCTTTTTTCAATACAGCAATGGAAAATCTGCTCCATTTTTTTGTATCCATCTCCATTGCTGTTGTCAGAAGTTTGATACATTCCGAATTACCGCAATCTATGGCGCAGAGGAGAGGTGTTTGACCATCTTTATTAGCTTTATTTGCCTCAATACCCGGTGCCGCCAGCAGCAGCTTGACGCATTCCGCGTGGCCCACAAACGCCGCCCAGTAGAGGGGAGTCCGGCCATCCTTATCCGCCTTGTTGACATCAATGCCCGGTGCGGCCAGCAGCAGCTTGACGCATTCCGTCTTGCCTTCTACCGCCGCCCCGTAGAGGGGAGTCCCGCCATCCTTATTCGCTTGGTTGACATCGATGCCCGGTGCGGCCAGCAGCAGCTTGACGCAATCTGCTTTCCCGTACCACGCTGCAATATAGAGAGGTGTATGACCATGCTCATTCGCCTTGTTAACATCAATACCCGGTGCTGCGAGCAGCAGCTTGAGGTATTCTGTTTTCCCTGCGCCCGCAACTGCATAGAGGGGAGTCTCGTCATGCTTATTGGGCTTGTTAACATCTAAACGTCGATCACTCAGTAGAAGTTTGAAGCACTCGGATTTATTGCTCTCTGCAGCCTCCATGATAGGTGTATCTCCCCTCCCATGTGGCGACTTTTGCAGGTTTACATCAATACCCGGTGCAGCGAGCAAGAGTTTCATGCATTCCGTATGCCCATAGCATGCAGCTTCATGAAGGGGGCATCCCTTGTTAACATCGATTCCCGGAGCAGCTAGGAGGAGTTTGAGGCATTCAATTTTTCCTTCAGTTGATTCTCCGGATATTGCATCGCATAGGGCCGGAATGCCACCTTGGTTTACTCTGTTGACATCAATACCCGGTGCCGCGAGTAAGAGCTTTACGCATTCCGGATGCCCAAGATCCGCTGCATATGTGAGCAGGGGAGTGTTGTATTGACAGACTCCCTTGTTGATATCAATACCCGGCGCTTGCAAGATTAGTTTGCAATACTTCACTTTGTTGAGGTTTATAGCTGTTTTCAGCGCATCATATACATCCGCGCCGGTCATGAGCATCGAGCACACCAGTTTATCATTTTCTTTCTCCATTGCTGCGTGCATGGAGATGCCGGCTCCGGCTTGTTGTATGTACTCCTTGGCTTTTTGCTTCTGCTCATCCGTAGCGTTAAAAATCTTCTTGGCTACGGCCTTTGCTGATTTGTCTGCTTTTTTTCCTTTGCCTTTAGTTGTTTTCCCTTTTTTGCCTTTCTTGGGGGCAAGGTGAATGGCATCTCCGAATTCGGGGAGGGTGGCGGTGAAGGCTGCTGCGTGTTGTGCGGGCAGCAATATGCCCGCTGCGGCAAGTATGGAGAGGAGGTGATGGTGTTTCATGATATTGCGATGGTGTTATAATGGAAAATGGTATCCTACTATGCAGCGGAATGTTTATTTAGCTCCGGCCTTTCTGAGCAGCTCCTGTATTTCCTCAGAGCTTTTGCGGGTTGCTATCTCGAGGGGTGTTTCTCCCCTGAAGGGTTTGTTAACATCGATTTTACCGGTGGAAAGCAAGATTTTTACACATTTTACGTGTTTTTCCTCAATTGCCGAGATGAATGCCACTTCTCCGTTTTCTTCTACCATCCACGGAATGTTTACCAGCAAACGCACTACTTCCGAATGCCCGTTTTCTGCGGCCAAGTACAATGCTTCTCCGTTTTCTTCTATCTTTTCTTCTACTATCTCCGGAATGTTTACCAGCAAACGCACTGCTTCCGAATGCCCGTTTTTTGCGGCATATGGTAAAGGATTTTTTCCTTCGTGGTGTTGTCTGCTGTGGTATTGTCTGTTGATAATAATTTCGGGCCTTTGCAGCAGAATCGTCATTATATCTACGTGTCCATGCATAGCGGCTGCAGTCAGAGCACTGATGCCATTATCATCTATGATGTTGATGTTGATATTGGGTTGTTCTAATAACAGCTTCACGATATCGGTGTGCCCGAATCCTGCTGCATAGATGAGCGGAGTACCACCCGAGTTATCTGCATTGTTTTCCAATTCCGTTTTTTTATTGATGTTCGGCTTTTGTTCTGTGAGTATGCGCTTCACTTCGGCTGTGTCACCCTTAAATATAGCTAATTCTAATTCCGAATAGTTGCCGATTTTTATTTTGGGAACTCGCATGAGAAATTGCACCATTTCTTTATGGTATGCTTCAACCGCGGATCCAAATGGAGATATCCCGATCTGCTCTTTTCTGCGGTTAACATCGATACCCGGGCTTGTCGCCAGTAGTTTGACTGTTTTGAGATGTCCATGCTGAATGGCAATATTCAGCGGTGTCCCGTCCCAACTGTTCTCGCAATTGAGGTCTATATCAGGAGCCTTCAGAAGTAGTTTTACGTAGTGTGTTTTACCCCATCTGCAGGCTGCAAACAATGCTTGTTGGGCGGTTGCCTCTCCGGTTGTCAGGATGGCGTATAAAGCCTTGTCATCATCATTCTTTATTGCATCCTCATACGAGGGTTGGCCTATGGAGTCGAGATATTCCTCTGCTTTCGCGATTTGTTTCTCTGTGGGCGAGAACAATTGTTTTGAGGAGACCGGCAAAATTTTCTTCTTTTTGCCTTTCTTGTCTTTTTTGCCTTTCTTGGGGGCAAGGTGAATGGCCTCCCCGAATTCGGGGAGGGGTGAGGTGAAGGCTGCTGCGTGTTGTGCGGGCAGCAATATGCCCGCTGCGGCAAGTATGGAGAGGAGGTGATGGTGTTTCATGATATTGCGATGATGTTATATTGGATATTTATATCCTACCATATTGGGGGGGGTATCAAGCAAATTCTTTTTGAAAGAGCAAAAAAATGCACAAAAAAGCCTGCACGGGGGGATTTTCTCTGTGCAGGCATGGTGTGGGAAGCTGATAAGTGAGCGTCAGTTATTATCGCGCCCGAGCATGGTGCGGGTATCTTCGACGGTGCGGCGGTAGTACTCACGGCTGCTCATGATGCGGGGTTTGCCCCATTTGTTGCGGCGGCCTTCCACGTAGGCGTTTGTCTCGGAGGTGGAGACGGTGCCGTCGGGTGTTTGGTAGCGGGTGTCGCGCGCGTTGTAGGCGGTGCCTTCCGCGGAGCTGCGGGTGCCGGAGTGTGAGCCGCGGTAGGGATTATCCGTGGCGGAGAGGCCGCGGCTGTCGTTCATGAAATCGGGGCGGGTGTCGCGACTGAAGGCAGTGCTGCCGTGAGTGCCGGAGTAGCGGGTGTTCCTCACGTCTGAGCTGCGGGTGCCGCTGTAGGCTCTGCCGGCGTAAGAGCTTGCGCCACCGGGGGAGTAGGTGCCGGTGGCGTAGGTTTTGTCGTTACGGCGTGCGGCATCAATGTCTTTTTGGTAGCGGCTCACTTTGGTGGAGGCCGCCTCGGGGACTCCGTCTCTGTTTTTTCTTTCCGAGAATCGGGAGTCGAACTCATCCTCAAAGTAATCATTCAGGCTACGCTCTCGGGCGCCATTGGTTTCTCTCACGACTTTACCGTTTTCATCATAAACGGTGCGCACGCTTTTGCAAGAGGCGAAAGCGAGGAGCGTGATGGCGGAAAGTAAGGCGAGCCTGAGCATTGAAGATGAATGTTGTTACGGTGACAGTTTAGCGAAGCGGGGGTGGGGTGTCAAGTATTTTGTTTGTTACGCGCGGTAAACAGTCACGATGTAAGTGGCAACGCACGGAAATTATGCTTGCATACGGCGTAAAATACGTTAAAATAGGCGTGTTATGGCAGATCGCACACAGACAGACCCCGTACGTATGGAGAAGATAGTCAGCCTTTGTAAGCGCAAGGGCTTCATTTTTCAGGCTGCTGAGATTTATGGCGGCTTGAATGGTTGCTGGGACTACGGCCCACTGGGTGTGGAGCTGAAGCGTAACCTGAAGGATTACTGGTGGCGCGTGTATGTGCAGGAGCGCCCGGATGTGTTGGGTATGGATGGTTCTATTCTGACGCACAATTCCGTGTTGGTGGCATCGGGCCACGTGGGTGGTTTCTCTGACCCGCTGTGCGATTGCTTGCTGAGCAAGGAGCGCTTGAGAGCAGACCAGATTCCCGCGCAGAGCGGTGTGGCTTTCTGGTGGAAGGGCGCAGCTGCCAAGGATGGCTCATGGAGCACTACGAAGGAGTTCTCCATGCTGACCACGGAGGGCAGCGAGAAGGAGGCCAAGGCCGCCCGCAAGGCTGCGGCTCAATACTACAGCCAGATTTCCGGTAAGAATATTCCCGTAGCTGAGCTTGAGCTGGCGGAGGAGAGCACGGAGACGGTGACGGACAGCACCCGCTACAACCCCGCAAACGGTTCTCTGGTGACGGAGGCTCGCTCCTTCAACCTGATGTTCAAGACGACCATCGGTGCTACCTCTGATGAGAATGACCCCTCCAGCATCGGTTGGCTGCGCCCGGAGACGGCTCAGAGCATTTTCTGCCAGTACAAGAATGTGCTGGATTCCTCCCGCGTGAAGATTCCTTTCGGCATTGCGCAGATCGGTAAGTCCTTCCGCAATGAGATTAACCCCCGCAACTTCACCTTCCGCTCCCGTGAGTTCGAGCAGATGGAGGTGGAGTACTTCTGCCGTGCGGAGGATGGTTTTGCCCTCACGGATGAGTGGCTGGAGTTCTGCCTGAAGTTCTACGAGAACATCGGCATTGCCCGCGAGAAGATTCACATCTTGGACGTGCCGGAGGAAGAGCGCGCCTTCTACTCCAAGAAGACCTATGATTTGGAGTATGAGTTCCCCTTCGGCGTGCAGGAGCTGATGGGTATCGCCTACCGCACGGATTATGACTTGGGCCGCCACCAGGAGGGCTCCGGTAAGCCCATGGAGTACTTTGATGAGGTGACGAAGGAGCGCTTCATCCCGCACGTGGTGGAGCCTTCCGCCGGTTGCGACCGCTCCGTGCTGGCCGTCATTTGCGAGGCTTATGATGAGGAAGAGCTGGGTAAGGACGGCAAGAGCGACATCCGCACGGTGATGCGCTTCCACCCGCGCATGGCTCCCATCAAGGCTGCCATCTTCCCGCTGCTCAAGAAGAATGCAGAGCAGGTGCGCATTGCCCGCGAGATTGAGGCAGAACTGCGCCCGTTCATGAATGTGTTCTATGATGAGACCGGTGCTGTGGGCCGCCGCTACCGCCGCCAGGATGAGGTGGGTACGCCCTTCTGCATTACGGTGGACTTCGAGACGCTCGGTGAGGAGGGCGATCCCTCCCTCAAGGATACCGTCACCATCCGCCACCGTGATTCCATGGAGCAGGAGCGTGTGGCCATCTCGGACATCCTGCCTTGGCTGCTCAAGCGCATCCGCTAAGCTTTATTGATTGTTTCAATCAAGCCCACAGGTGCGCAAAACGCCTGTGGGCTTTTTTAGGTGAATATTCGCATGAAAATAAGTGATACGAACCTGCCGCGCGACGCTCGCGAGCGTGTGGAAGCAGAGCTGCGCCCCGGTGAGGAACTGCAGTGGGCGGGGACATACGGCAAATTGCCACGGGGCGCCATCAGTATGATGCTCATTGTGGATTTCATCGCGGTTGTATTGTCCGTGGTGGTTGCCGTGCTGTCATGGCGAGATTCGCAGAGTGTGACCATGCTGCTTATCTGCGCCGCCGGCGGGTTCGGCATTCCGTACCTGAGCTACGCGAAGATGCGGGCATACCAGCGCACGGTGTGCATGCTTACGAATCACCGCGTGGCGTGGTTGCAAGCGGATAAAAAGGGGGTACTCAGCCTACCGCTCACGGAAAACATGATACGGCGCGTGGTGATGAAGCAGGGGGGCAGTGGGGATATTGTTTTCGCCTGCGTGGAGGATGATGAGCGGTGCGTGTTTTACAACGTGCCGAAGGTGCGCGAGCTGGTGAGCCGCATTACGGAGCTTTCCGCCGGGCGTTGAGGCGCATGCTGTGGCTCTTTTGGCTGTTTTTGTGATTGGCCCTGTTAAAGTTTATGGTAGATGTTCCTATTTGCGCTGATCGATAAATCGGAAGTTGAAGATTAGTTTGCGAGCGCAGGCGAGCGGAATTCTGAACCCGCGTCAGCGGGTGACCTAACTTAGCCTAGGGCGTAAGCCCTAGGAAATGGGTAAAAAAACAAATCCGAACCCGCGAACCGTTGAGGCTTGCCGAAACGGTATGCGGGTGGCATAAC
>CAJGCY010000089.1 GCA_904501955.1 uncultured Akkermansia sp.
ACCACCCCTCCGGGGTTCGCATTTATTTTTGTGGCCATTTCCCGGGGTTCCGCCCCTTGCGGGGCTCCACCGCCGGGCTATTGTATGGCGCCCCTCCGGGGCTCTGAATTCGGCTCGCTTGCGCTCGCAGATTATCCTACAAACGCCTCTTCAAATTCCGATTTATCGGTCTGTTTTTCGTGGGGGGAGCATTGGCATCTAGTTCTTCCGTTTTGTTTGTTTTGGCCGTCCATGGCGACCAAAAATCCTGATTTTGGTCGTGCGGGACGGCCAAAAATTAAAAATTTGGTCGTCAGCGACGGCCAAAAAATCTATTTGTGCTTGCCGAGCAGGGGGGCGAGTCTGTGCATTCTACGCCCTCTTCGCTGTTGCGCAGCTACGCCGTGGCAGGCGCTTGCGCTCGCAAACTCCCCTCCGAATTCCGATTTAACGGGCTGTTGGGAAACAAGCGAAAGCTTAAACCGTCGAAAGGCTGTGGCTGTGCGGTAGGGAGGGGGGCGAGATGGGAAATGTTTGGCGTGGGGGCATTTTTCCGCTTGCAAGGGGAGGGGTGGCATGCTAATCTGAGGGCTGTTCATACGTCATTTTACCATGAAAAAGCACATTATTACGACTGCATGCATGGCCTTGGCTTTGGCTCCGCTGAGCCAAGCGCAAGAGCCCGCCCCCGCCGCACCGCAGGCGGAGACCCCCGCGGTGCGCATCTACGTCAGTGGCACGGAGTTGCCGGCGGAGATTGCGGAGGATATCATGAAAAACGGTGTTTTGGCGGAGCTGCTCAGCCCTGTCAAGCGTACGGATACGGCTGCTCCTGAGGAGGGGGAATGCACCTGCACCCCGGAATGCCGCTGCGGAGAGGAAGAGGGAGCCCCCACATGCTCCGAGCCCGCAGCTGCACCTGCTGAGCCTGCTGCTCCGGTAAGCTCTGAGCCGGCAGCACCTGCAGCAAGCGGTGAGCCCGCTGTGCCGGCCACCCCCTCCGTTCCTGCCTCTGCGGAGGTGAAGGTGAGTGCAGACGGTGTTGTCAAGATTATCGTCAACGGCAAAGAGGTTGAGTCGAAGAATATCAAAGTCATCCGCATGCGCATCCGTACCGGGGAGGATGGCAAACCCGTGGCAGAACCAGTAGAGTAAACTACTGCAGCACTATCTTTTACCGCGCCGCCCTCGGTTTGATTGCCGTGGGCGGTGATTTGTTGTAAGGGCTCGTGCGCTTACTGTTTCAGCGCCGGCGTGAGGCCGTATTTGGCAGCTAATTCGCGGCTGATGGCGTTGTACTCCTCCACGTAGTGCCGGTGAGCTTCCTGCAGCTCAGTGTTTTTTTGTGCGGGGGTGATGGCGCCGGACATCTCTTTGCCTGCGATTTCGATGCGCTTTAGTTGGTAAGTGGCGTCGAGCCCGTTCGTTTTGTTCGCCAGCTCTTGTTCGTAGAGCTCCTGTTGTTGTGCGGGCTCCGCTGTGTCTGCCTCCGGCTCGGCTGCGTCCGCTACAGGTTCGGCTGTGTCCTCTACCGGCTCGGCTGCGTCCTCTACCGGCTCGGCTGCGTCCTCTGCCGGCTCGGCTGCGTCCTCTACCGGTTCGGCTGTGTCTTCCTCCGTGGGGGTGTTTTGCTCCTCATCCGGCGTGGGGAGTGTGGTAGCTGCGGGGGCAGGCGCTGTTGCGGTGGAGCTAGGCGGTGGTGTTTGCGGCTCAGGCCGGGAGAAGAGGCCGAAAGCGCCGGCTGCTGCGGCGGCGCACATGCCGGCTGCGATGAGCCATGGGCGCAGATGGCGCTTACGCGGGGCGGGCGCTGCAGCCGGAGCCAGCGGTGCAGCCTCCAGCGCGGCGAGCCACTCCTCTGCGCTTTGCCAGCGGTCCTCCGGGCGGTATTCCACCGCTTTGCGCAGTGTTTGCAGCAGGGCGGTATCGTTGGCGGCCTCATCCGTCATGAGGTAGAGGATGGTGTTGCCCAGGGCGTAGAGGTCGGACCAGGGGCCGAGTTTGCGGTGGTTGTTGAACTGCTCCGGGGCGGAAAAAGCCTGACTGCCGACGGAAGTGATGGTGTGCTCCGGTATTTCCGTGAGGGCCGCGCCGAAGTCAATGAGCACGGGGCTGTCCTCCTCTTGCAAAATGATGTTGGAGGGCTTGATGTCGCGGTGCAGGATGCCCAGCCCGTGCAGGTAGCTGAGGGTGTGCAGCAGGCGGCGGAGCAAGTGCCGGAGCTCGGCACTGCTGAAGGGGGCTTGTTGCGCGCGCTGCAACAGGGTGTAGCCCTCCGCGTATTCCAGCACTATGTAGGCGGTGTTGCAGGCGTGAAATACCTCATGCACGGAGATGATGCCCTCATGCTTAATGCCTGCAAGCACTTGAGCCTCACGCAAAAATACCTCCAGTGAGTGCCGGTACGGCTCCTGCTCGGTGGGGGTGAGCTCTGCCCGGCCGGCTTGGCGGTAACAGAGCCCCTGCGGAAAATGCTCTTTGAGCACGACCTCGCGTTGCAGGTGTGAATCATAGGCGCGGTAGCTGATGCCGCCTCCACCTTGGCCGAGGATTTCGCGTATTTGGTAGCACTCCAGCTCCGTGCGAACGGGCAGGGGCGCTGCAGGTAAGATTTGCCGGTCTGTGTAATCAGTGGTGGCTGCCGCGTGTTGGTTCATGGCAGGTGAAGCTGGCCCTTGCACTGCGCGGGGCAGTGCTTACGGAGCCTTAGTTTGCCGGGGGGAGTATGACCTTGCGTGTGCGCATGGCAGAGTTGCTCTCCTCATCCGTCACCAGCTTGATGATGGACTCCGCCACCAGGCTTTCCATGGTCTTGCCGCACAGGGAGGCTTTCTCCGCCAAGCGGCTGTAGAGATCCGCCGTGAGCTGAACCGTCAGCGAGAAGCAAGCATCCACCTTAATACCCGGCAAGCCGCCCAGTGAGGGTTGCGGGGAGGGTACCTGCTCCATCACGCGCTCCAAGAGCTGTTGCTTGAGCGGAGGGATGCTCTTCTGAGACATCCAGTTACGCACAGTGATTTCAGAGACTCCGCACTGCTCCGCCACCCATCCGTAGCCGAGTTTGTGCTTTTTGAGCCAAAGCTTGATTTCTGTTTTGAATTGAGATTGATCTTCTGTGCGCATCATACGCTGGGTATTTTAGCATTATCTCTACGTATGTCAAGCCTGCTTTTAGTAAAAAAATACGCTTTGCGTAGGGTGGTTAGATTGTGTGTATCAATGCTTTAGTGTGCCGGGGTCCGCTTGTAGTAATTTGCTTATTTGCCGGGCAGCCAGCTCCTCCGGCGTGCATCCCTGCTTTGCCGCAGCGCGTATCAACTTGTTGTGGATGTTAAGGTCGAGGTTGATGGTGAGCCTCTTATGTTGCATTTCAGAGGAGGCGTCTTCTTCTTCCTTTGCCCGCTTTTGTTCGTCGTTCATGCTCTTTTGCTTGATTGCTTGGCGCATTCTAGCATGTTTTTTTCGGGATGGGAAGTATCTTTTTTATCAAAAAATGCATAAGTGGTAGATTTAAGATAAAAACCGCGCGTTTGTGGGTTGATTTCGGCTTGCTTCGGGGTGATGCAAGCTCTTTAGAGTGCAGATGTACGCGTGATTTGGTTAAACGTCGCAAATAGATATTTTGCTGTATGCGCGAGGGCACTGCTTTAGCTTTGGCGTGAAGCTGCGGTGCCCGTGGCCCTGTAATTGAAGAGCACGGCGGGCGCCGGATTGGGGGCGGCGATGGATAATTGGCTTGACTATTTTAACGTTTAGTAATACACTAACGCTGCAAGCGGAAGAGGGGGGAGTTTTGCCCTGCTGCGCGTTTGCTGAATCTCGACTGATTAGAATCATGAGTACTCCTGATGAGAAATTAAACAAAAAGAACACCCTCAGTGGTGTTGCCGCTTTTATTTTGGCCGTTGGTGTAGGTGTCGGTACCGTCAGCTGCAGTGACGAATCCGCCACTCCCGCTCCGGAGAACAAGGCGGACAAGCCCGCCGCTACCGCTCCTGTCGAGGCCCCCGCTGTGACGGAGACGCCCGCCACTACCGAGGCCCCCGCCGTGACGGAGACGCCCGCCACCACCGAGGCCCCCGCCGTGACGGAGACGCCCGCTACCACCGAGGAGCCCGCCGTGACGGAGACCCCCGCTACCACCGAGGAGCCCGCCGTGACGGAGACCCCCGCCACTACCGAGGAGCCCGCTGTGACGGAGACCCCCGCTACCACGGAGGAGCCCGCTGTGACGGAGACCCCCGCCACCACCGAGGAGCCCGCCACCACGGAAGAGGATGCCGCGGATGAGGAAACGGATGCTCTGCTTGATTCTTTGTTGGAGAAGCCGGAGGCCACTCCCGCCCTTGATACCCCCGCTACCACGGAGGAACCCGCAGTGACGGAGACCCCCGCCACCACCGAGGAGCCCGCTGTGACGGAGACCCCCGCCACCACCGAGGAGCCCGCTGTGACGGAGACCCCCGCCACCACCGAGGAGCCCGCTACGGAGGGCCCGGTGACCACGGAGGAGCCCGCTACGGAGGGCCCGGTGACCACGGAGGAGCCCGCTGTGACGGAGACCCCCACCGCCACGGAGGAGCCTGCTACGGAAGGCCCCGCTGCTCCGGCTGCTGCCGAAGAGGAGATTGCTGAGGATGAGGACGATGACGAGGATATCGAGTCCATCGCCACCGTACACTTGGAGCGTGTGAGAGCCGCCACTGCCGATGGTGATGCCAATGCCAAGCATTACGCCAAGCGCTTGGGTGAGCTGCTGCCCCGCATCGGTGAGGGTGGCGATATCAACATGACCACGCCTGAGAGCAAGGGCAACACCGCTTTGCACTACGCCTGCGCCGTGGGTGATGTGGAGCTGGTGCAGTGGCTGCTGAGCCGTGGCGCCAACGTCAACGCCAAGACGGACAAAGGTAAGCTGCCCATCGAGTGCATCAGCGGTGATGCTTCTGCTGAGCTTTACAACGTGCTCAAGGAGGCGACCTTTTCCGCCAAATAAGTAACTAACGGATACCCGCCATGAACCGCCTCTTCCGCCTGCTTGCCTTAGTCTTTGCCGGTGTTTCCTCCGCTGTTGCAGAGGAGCCCGTGCGCCCCGTCGTGCTCGACATCGGGCACCAAACGACGGCTCCCGGTGCACAAACGCCGGATGGCAAAATCAACGAATACGCCTTCTGGAGCCGCTACGCAATAGAGGTGCGCAAGGTGGTGGAAGAGGCCGGGTATCCCTGCATCATTCTCAACCGCGGCAATGCCCCCACCAAGGGCAAGCTGGCGGAGTACAACCGCGAGGCCGGCGTCATCCAGCTGAACAAGCCGGACAAAAACGCCAAGCGTTACCCCTCCTCGCACCACCCGGAGCACATCGGCGCCGGGATGATTTGCGCGGATTACGCCATCGACCAAAAAGCCTGCTGCGTGGTGTTCCTGCACCTCAACAGCCTGGGCAGCAAGTGGTCCACCACGCCGCCCGCCGGGCTTATCATTTGCAACAAAAAGCACGGACATGCTCTGGCGGAGGCCGTGTGTGCCGCCATGCGTCGCAATGTGCTGGACCGCCCCGGTGGCATGCCCAATGCCGGCAAGGGCATCAAGGTGCTGCCCCGCTACATCGGCTCCCAGCCCTCCGCCGGCTGGATGAATACGCTGGATGAGGAGAAAATCCCCGCCATCGTTTTTGAGGCCGTTTATCTGAATAACCGCGGGCACGCCAATTTCATTGCCAAAGATGAAAACGCCCGCAAACTGGCCCGTACCATCGGTGAGGGTGTGGTGGATTGGCTGAAGGTCAATGTGCCCCTCCCCCAGCCGGAGGAAGTAGAGGCGGAGGAGGTAGAAGCCGAGCCTGCGGCAGAGGAGCCGCAGCCCGGCGCGGAGCCCCCTGTCATGACGGAATCATGCGAGGAGGAGGACCTCCCTCCCGCCCCGGCGCCGCAAGCCTGAGCGGCTCGCCCCCCCAAAAAAAACTACTCATCCAAACAACATGAAAAAATTATTGTATTCCGCAGTCCTGTTCGCTTTCTGTTTTCAACCGTATTCTTACGGCAAAGAATTGGGTAATCACCCTATCATAGCACTATGGTCAACAACTAATTGCCCTGTCGTTCTCATAAAACTGGTTGATGCCGTAGGGGAAAACAGAACATTGGCTGAAAACGTGGCTATTATTTACGTAGGCATAGTAGAAACATGTGCCGGCTGCGCATTGCCGGAAAATACTGTTATTATATATGCCAGCCCTGAAAAAATCGATATTGGACAGAGCCCCCGAATTATCATGGGTGGCAACCCTCAGAAAATGCTCAAGCCGATGCAAGGCAACAATTCTGTGCGATTTTTTGTAGACGCAGAGGGCGGTTATACAGTCAAAGAAACACCGTTGATGGAGTACAGGGGTTCATTATCCACCCATTTGCAACACATCAAATCCTTTATACAGTCTCAGGGAGGGCTACCGTAACCGATAAATCGGAATTTGAAGGGGGGATTGTTGGATAATGTGCGAGCGCAAGCGAGCCTAATTCGGAGCCCCGTGAAGCGGGGCGAAAGTACAATAGCCCAAGGCAAGCCGCGTAGCGGCGCAGCCTTGGGTATGGAGAAAAAAAGCAAATAGAGCCCGACGAAGCGGAGCTGAGGAGGCCGACAGCAGGATTGCCCCGTCCATTGTCCGCAAATCATTGGCACTCACCCAAATAAAAAGAGCGCCCGCCCCGGCTCGGAGCGTCGCTTCGCTCCGGTCCTCGCATTATATGCCGCCCTCGTCGCCTTCGCTAGCGCTCAGGCAGCTCGGGCTCCATTTCATTTTTGCTTGTTACCTAGGGCTTGCGCCCTAGGCTAAGTTAGATCACCCGCTGACGCGGGTTCTAATTTAGGCTCGCCTACGGCTCGCAAACTCCCCTTCAAATTCCGATTTATCGCTCGCCACGCGCGTTCTCATCAGTCCTGCACGACGGTGAAGGTGGCTTCTGCATTTTTGCCATGCGGGGAGGTGACGCGGAGGGTGTGTTTGCCGGGGGTGAGTTTGGCGTAGGTTTTGCCGCCTTGTGTATAGAGGTGCAGGGAGGGGCAGGCCCACGTAGTGCCGGCTGCGGTGGAGGTGGAGCGCAGCTCAATGATGCTGCCGTTGTGGGGTAGGGTGGGGTCCAGGTGCACGGTGGTGCCGTGTGAGGGGATGAGGATGGCGAGGCGGCGCCCGCTGTCGGAAGCGGCATCAAGGGTATAAAGGCGTTTGAAGGAGCAGGTGGCGTACCACTCCGCATAGCGGGAGTTGAGGATGACACGCCCGCGCTCATCCACCTGCGCCGTGGGCAGGACAGCCAGTTGCTCCGCCGTGCCCAGCTCCGTTGCGAGGCATGCTTTTGGGGTGCTTGGCGTGGCCGGGGTACCGCTGCGGGAGTCAATCTGCACCTCTTGCAGACCCTCCGGGCGGGTGGGGAATCCCGCTTGCTGCCCGTTTTCGTACAGCAGGCTCATGACCCGGTGAAAGATGGGGCCCGCGCCGCTTACGCCGGAGATGTTGCGCATGGGGCTGTTGTCAAAATTACCGACCCACACGCCCACGGTGTATTCCGCCGTGAAACCGATGCACCAGTTGTCGCGGTAGTTGGAGGAGGTGCCGGTTTTCACCGCGCAGGGGAAGGAAAAACGGAGGTGGGGCGCCTCGCCGAAGGTGGGGGTGCGCGCAGCGGCATCGCTGAGGATGTGCGCTATCTGGTAGCAGTGGCGGGCATCCAGCACGCGCTGCGGCTCGGGCTGTGCGTGTGGCAGGTGGGTGTGCAGGGGGCTCAGCTCTCCCCCACGTGCCAGGGTGCTGTAGGCATGCGCCAGCTGCAGCAGGGTGACGTGCGCATTGCCGATGGCGAGCCCGAGCCCATACTCCTGCGCATTGCCGCTGATGCTCATGCCGAGCGCGCGCAGCATGCTCAGTAGCCTCTCTTCGCCTCCGTAGTAGCTCAGCGCATCCATGGCGGGGATGTTTTGCGAGCAGGCGAGCGCGCGGCGCATGCTGATGGGCCCCAAGTAGCAGTCATTGTAATTGCCGGGGGCTTGTATGCCGGATTTGTCGGGGTATTGCGTTTTGACATCCGCCATGATGGTGCCGGGCCAAGCCCCGTGGGCAAAGGCTTGCAGGTACACAAAGGGCTTGAGGGTGGAGCCCGCGCTGCGCGGGGTGCGCAAGCCGTTTATCTGCCCGCCGTGCTGCTCACTCGGATTCGCCGCGGGCAGCGCCACCAGCAGCTCACTGCTGCGGTTGTCGATGACAACAACAGCGGCCTGACCGGCGTTGTGCCCGTGCAGCAGTTGTAGCTCTTGCAGGGCAATGTGCGCCACGCTGCGGTGCAGGGTGGCATCTTGCGTGAGGGTGCCCGGGCTGCAGTGGCGCACGGTGGTGGGGCTCAGGCTGTGCGCAAGCACGCCCAAGGGAGCATCTGTGCTAGCCCCCAGGTGGTGGAGGATGCGATTGCGGCTGCGTAGGGCTGCGCGCGGGTTCTGCAGTGGGTTCAGGCGCGTGGGGGCTTGCACCAGGGCGGCCAGCAGGGCAGCTTCCGGCAGCTCCAGCTCGTGCGCGCTCTTGCCGAAGTAGAATTGAGCCGCTGTTTCTGCCCCACGGCATTGGTTGCCGAAGTCCGCGCGGTTCAGGTAAGCCAGCAAGAGCTCGTCTTTGCTGTAGGCATACTCCAAGCGGCGCGCCTGCAGCGCCTCGCGCACTTTGGTGCGGTAGCTGCGTGGGGCAGGCGGGTTGCAGAGCTTTGCCAGCTGCATGGTGATGGTGGACGCCCCGGAGCGAGAGAGCCCGCGCAGCCGCATCCACGCGGCACGCCCCACGGCGGCATCCACCCCGCCGTGGCTGTAAAAGTGGCGATCCTCCGCTGCGAGGATGCAGCGCACCAAATTCGGGGGCAGTTGCAGCAGGGGGATGTGGCGGTAACCATCCTCCCCCGCTACCACGCCCAGGTATTCGCCGTGGCGGTCATACACGCGGCCGTCCGGCTCCGCCTGTAGGGTGGGGCGCTCCACGCAAAAGGGGAGCAGGTACCACCCCGCTGCCAGCAGGAGGACGCCTCCTCCCACTGCGCAGCGGATGATGTTGCGGAGCCGGGCCATGGGCTGCGTTTACTTGACCTCGATGGTGGCGGGGATGCTCAGCCCGCGTACCTCGGGGCTGTACATGAGCTCTGCCTTGGCAGCGGGAGCCGTTACCTTGCCCTTGCGCACCACGCGTGCCACGTATTTTGCCTCCATCTTGCCGTAGTACGTCCATGAGGAATAGAAACGCACGCGGTCCATCAGGAACTGGGCATTGTCCACGTTGCCATCACAGTACCACCATCTGCGGGCTTGCTTCTCCGTGTAGTGGCTCGGCAGGGCTTGGCTGAGCAGGGCGGGGTTGATGGCCTCCATCACCGCGGGCAGGCGGTCCTCCACCGCCATGTAGCGGTAGGGGTAGCTGCCGGCCTTGTTCCCCTTGCCCGGGGTGACGGTGACATGCACGCGCACAATATCCCCGAGCTCGAACACGGCGGTGGGCTGCCACGTGCCGTCCGGCAGCAGCTTCTCATAGCGGCGGGAGATGAGCAAGCCCTCATCCACCTGCTGCGGGGCTTGCTCATGGAGCATGTGCCCTTCCACTCGCCCGCTGAGGTAGACGGTATCACCGGATTCCGCGTGGTAGGCGGCGCCATCACCCACGCTGTGCTGTGCCCTGATGGGGAGTTTCATGCTTACCTCCTGCCCGTTGACGCGGGCGGTGTTGTTGCTCAGCTGCACCTTCTCCATGTACTCGTGGAGGGTGAGCAAGAGCCAAGCATTACGCCATGAGGAGTAGTAATGCCGCTGCATGATGGTCAGCGCTTGGGTGAGCTGCTTGAGGGTGGATTCCGCCTCCGCGTTGGTCTCCACCTCGTAAAGCAGGCGGATGATGTAGAGCGGCGGCAGCAGGCTGTAATGGCTGCCGAAGGGGTCCGGCTGCTTCATGGCCTCCAGCGCCTCGGTGGCTTCCCCATGGAGTTGCTGCGCTTTTTCATGATTCATGAGCTTGGCGCACAGGGCAAGCATCCAGCGCTCCTCTATGGAGATGTCCTTTTGCTGCTTCAGCACGCGCTCCGAGGCTGCAATGAGCCAAGCCTTGCGGCTGCCGCATTTGATGGCGACGTAGAGGGCAAGCAGGTTCGGGCGCTGCGAGCCTTTTGCCTTGGCCTTGTTGTTTGCCTTGCCGGTCGGGATGACGCTTTCCTCCAGCGCAGCGCAGGCTCTACTCAGGGTTGTATCCGTAGTCAAGGCGTGCGAGAAGCCGTGCTTGTTGGCCAAGTGGCTGACGAGCACCACGTAGGGGGAGTAATCACTGGCGGCGTTGAGGTTGTCCCAGTAGCTGAAGACACCCGCTGAGAGCATGCGCTTGCGCAAGCGGTCAAAGGTTTCGCTGACGACTTCCGCCGTCTCCTTTTTCTCCGGGAAGCTGAGACCCAGCAGCTCCATCTCATCGCGCAGAATCCACGGTATCAGCGCGGAGGAAAGCTGCTCCGAACACCCGTGCGGGTAGTTGACCAGGTACTGCATCGGCTCTCCCACGGTGATGAACGGATTCGGGGAAATGGTGAGCTCCATCCGGCTGCCGGGGCGGTACTGAGTCTTCGGCAGCGCATCAAGCGTCAGGCTTTCTCCCGCCTTGAACGCGTGGAACAGGTTTTCCGCCACAAAGGGAGTGGGCGGTATGACCTCGAAGCTGAGCTTCACGCCGTCTTTGCTGCGTGCCAGCGTGCCGGTGGCG